>CADDZK010000270.1 GCA_902812425.1 Actinomycetota bacterium | reverse complement strand
GTGCGAGGGCGTCGTTGGAGAAGTTGATCTGCTTCACGTTGGTGAAGAAGCCCATCCCCAGGCTCAGGGCGGGTTGCGGGAGGCCGGCCCTGATCTCAGGTCCGAAGTAAGCCCTGTTCACCCCGAAGGTCACGGGCTCGATGTAGAAGACGAAGCCGTTGCGCTTCGCCATCCGCTCGATGAACTTGAGGTCGGTCTCGTGCTGGCGGGGGATGCGCTGCAGCTCTATCGGCACGTCGGTCGTCGGGGTCGCCTGCGGCACGAGGCCATACTGGCCGTAGCCTCCGATGAGCCTGCTGAAGATCACGAAGTCCGGCTGGTTCTTGTACTCCTCGTTCTTCTCTTCGAGGTCGAGCACCTGGCGCAGGTCGCGGCCCATAACGGTCAGCGTGGAGGTGCCTGGGTCGTCGCCCGGGGTGATCTGGTGGTGGGCGACGATGCCGTCTATGAGGACCTCGGGGGCGATACCGAGGGCGACCCCGATCACTACCCTGTTGAAGGGGTCGAAGGTGCCGCTCTTGAGCAGGCTGTAATCCGCGGCCTTGTCCTTGCCCAGAGTGAAGGTGATCTTGAAGCCGTCGCCCCTCTCCGAGTCGTTCGTCACCTCTACCTGCGAGAGCGAGTTCATTACCTCGCCCGAGGCGGGCAGCGGCACGGTCTCCCCTGCGAGGAGGATCAGACGTATCCCGAGCTGGCTGGCTAGCATAATCTCCTCACGAGAGAGGGAACCCGATCTTGAAGGTGCGGCCGACCTCCTCGGTCAGCTCTTCGGGGCGCATGACGTCGTTGGCGTCGCAGATCCTCCAGAACTGCTCGGGGTCGCCGACGTAGCGGGCCGCGAGGTTATCCAGCCTGTCGCCCTGCACGACGGTGTGCTCTGCGAGCGTCGTCATCGCCGTCCCCGAGGGCAGAAAGCGGCGCCTCTTGTACGAGACGACGCGCGGCTCGCCGTGGCTGTTCTGGAGTGTCATCTTGACGGTCTCTACTTCCTGGTAGCGGCTCATTGGTTCGAACATTACGCTCCTATACCGAGGGTCGACGAGCCTAAAGCCGAGACGTTGCCCACCCCGCCTATCGTCGCCATGACCTCCTTCATTACCTGGTGGGCCATGGACAGGGCGCCTCCGACGCTGACGAGCCCGAGGTCCTGGTAGGTGAGCACGCTCATGGAGAGGCTCACCGTTGCCCTGATGGGGTTCAGATTGGTGTCGAAGGATTGCTCGTTTATGCTGAAGCCGGTGATCCGCACGGGCAGCACGCGCTTGGGGCCCCACACGAAGAGGGTGAGCGGGGCCTCCGGCGCGATGACCTCTATGACCCCGAACTCGGCGAGCACCTCGTTTAAGATCATGCGTGCCGACTTCGGGTAGAGCAGCATCTCCAGAGACGAGAGGGCGGGATAGATGCCCATCGTCGTCGCCGTCGTCTCGGCCTGCTCAAGCTGGTCCGTGGCGTCTATCTCGACCTCGAGGCTTATGGTCTCGTTCGGCGGACCCTTGAGCCGCAGGACCTCGCTCCTGTTCGGGGTACCACCCGGGGCCTGGCCCCGCCCCGGCACCTGTACCGAACGGGAGAGCCTCTCAGGGTTGTACTGAAAGAGGATCACGCTCGCCAGAGGGTTGAAAAGGTCGACGCCGATGATTGCGCCTTTGAGAAGCCTCGGTGAGCCCGGGAACGTGGTCATGTGCTACGTACTCTCCTCTCTGTCATGTGGCATCTCCTACGGGTAGGCCCCGCTGGTGAGCAGGGCGACGCACGGATCGGCTGACGCCTTGAGGGCGGGGACCGCCGGTGGCGGTGCGAGCGGGGTGACGGTCGTCGGGGTCCCCGGGAGCGGAACCTGCGCGCCAGCGGGGAACCCCGCGATCAGAAGCTCGACGCGCCGCCAGTTGCCGGGGTCGGCCGAGAGCGGCGACGGAGGCGGCTCTGTGTCGCTCAACCCTTCGACGCGGGTGAACCTCGGGACGCCCGTGAGGCCGCCTTTGGTTATCGTCGCGGGGACTCCGTGCGCCATGAGATCCGCCTTCGCGTTGTTGGCGCGCTCCTCGCTGACGGTCTTCTTCGCCGAGCTCGATCCAGCGCTGTCGCTGTGGCCGAGAACGTCGACCCAGCTCTCGTTCTGGACGATGTATTCGGCGGCGAACCTGAGCTTGTCGCGCTCGGCCGCAGGGAGGCTGGCCACCGTGGTGCCGTTGAACGGGTACTGCCTGATGGTGATCCTGTCCACCGACTCTCCCCTGTGCGTCCCCGAGGCGGCGAGGCCGCGCAGATTTGCGGCAGGGACGCCCTGCTCGGAGGAAATACGGTTCTCCGTCCTCACGGTGGGGTCGTGGACGTCCGTCGTCAGCCGGCTCGATGCGGGTGGATGGGCGGATAGCTCTATGAGCGCCGCGTGCCCGCAGAGCTCGTGTCCAGCCGCGGGTACATCCCCCTGAAAAGCGAGCGAACCGGCGGAGGTGAAAGAGCCGAACTCGACCGGCGTTGTGGTCGGGGAGAGGATGACCTGTCTGCTTCCTGAGAGGGTCTGGGGGCCTGTAACCTGGGTGACCTCTATCGTCCAGGTATTCGGCGTATCCGTCAGCACGGCGAGGCAGCAACACCCCGTCGGCTTGCTCCCTGCGGCCAGCGCCGGGCGGTCCGGGCTTGCCAGCGTCTTCGTCACCACATCGCCGGCCGCGTCCACCTCGAAGGCGTCGCACAGGCCCTGGATCAGGGTGTCCATCATCATGAAGCGTTGCTTGGATGTCAGCTTCGCCGCGGGGTCTGTCGCCGGTGCGATCGGAGGTCCAGGGTGGGAGCCGTTTACTTTCAGCTTCCTCTGTATCGACCTTTCTGCCTGTTGTTGCTGTACGTAATGGGTCAGCTCGTGTGCCAGAAGATGCCGTCCCTCACGCGTCGAAGGCGCGTAGCGCCCAGCCCCGAACACGATGTGGCGGTCGAAGGTGAACGCCTCCGCGCCCAGAACGCGCGCCGACTCCGCCGCCTTCTCGTCCGTGTGCACGCGTACGCGGCCGAAGTCTTGTGCGGAGCCGGGCGTGGCGTCGAGTACCGCATCGGCGACCCTGTCGGCCTCTCGCTCCGATTCGTCCCCCGGGTGGTTGACGACGGGCAGGGAGCCGCCCGTAGCCGGCGCGACGGCGCGTACCCGCCCGAAGTCGTGGCCGAAGCGCGGTTCCATGAAGGCGCGGGCCGTCCCGTCCAGAGGTCGCCCGGGCGAGCTGAGCACATCGTGTACGACGGGCGGTACGGACGCCGCCAGGCTTGCGGCTTCGCGCTGCAGGCCGAGGCGCTTTTTGCGACACCCGGCGCACTCGCCCGTGGGCCCCGGTACGCCACCGCAAGCGCATTTGCGCTGAAGCACACGGGCGTGCTGCGGTGTCACCGAGGACTGCGGGGCCGTCAAATGCTGCAGGCGCATCATGGGTGACCCGTATCGATCGTCCGTTCGCCGGGAGTGCGGCACTCGCCTTCGAACATCTTCTCCTTCTCCGGCTCAGTAAAGCCGGCCTTCTGTAGATGCTCCGTGGTGCAGTCGATAGATCTGCCGACGACCGCCTCGCCGATCTCGGGAGTGATGTCGAGGCGTGGCGGCGGGGGCGGAGGCGGCTGAAGGAAAATGAGGGCGCGCCGCAGCGGCTTGTAGATCGCCTCAAGACGTTCGGCGCCGGTCTTGCCTCTCCGGAACTCCTCTACCTGCGCCTCGACCTCCGTGCGAACCCCGCCTGGCAGGCCTTCTCCCGTCACGTGGGCCTCCGCAAGAGGATCGGCTCCTCCGGGTGTCGGCTCGGGCAATACGGCCTGCAGGTGGCGGAGCATGTCACGCTCGGAGACCTCTTTTCCATCGGAAGACCCGAAGAGCTCTCCCTGGCCTTGCACGGGATATGTGGCCCCGAGCGCGGCGCGCAGAGGTTCCATGCCGCGCATTCCGAGCACGAGCGCCGCCCGGAGCGCGGCCTGCAAGTCCGCGTGCGCTCTCTCCGCCCGCCGCTGTGCGAGATCGACGTTGCTGAAACCTCCGCGGTGCCGGGGCTGTTCGGGACCTTCCGGCGAAGTGTTGCCCTGGATGCGTGTGACGGTGTAACCCTCGCGGATGCGGTCTACGGCAAGTTGAATCTCTTCCTGGTAGTTCTTCTCCCAGCCGCGACGCGGGTCCGTCTTCTCGAACTCGAAGAAGAGCGGAACGATCACGGGTTCGGCCCTCGTCGGTGGCTCCGGGCGCGAAGGCGGCGGGAATCGCAGACACCGGAACTCGATCTTTGGTTTCGTGCAGGCACAGATGAAACAATTACGGTCTGGTCGGCCACGATCTCTTGAGCCCACGGTTACCAGGACCTGTTCGCTCGTGCGCTGGCCCGTTCCGCCTTGAACCTGGGCCTCGACGCCGACCGTCACCGGCCCGATATCTACTTCGGCGCGTCCCGTAGCCTCGCCGGAGGCACCCTCTGCCGCACTTGCCCGGCCGGTGCCGCCCACGTTGACGCGGAACCCGGGAGCCTGGAAGTTCAGCCGCACCTGCCCTTCTGGGGCGATCCGGCGCAGATCACCTTCAAACGTGCGCAGCGCCTGATCCGGGCGCTGCGTCGCCAGATTCCCGGCCAGAGTAGATGCCGCTGCGCGGGCCTGGTCTATGGCGTCGCCGTAGTTCAGCTCGCCGCGCGCGTGCGCGCCGGCGCGGCCCCGGCAGAAATCGAACTCTATAAAGGACTGGCGGGCCGTGATGTCACCGCTGGTCTCCGTGCGGTTTTCCGGTTTAAGCCCGCATTGGCCAGGGGTAATGACACGATCTACCTGCACGCTCGAGTTGTCCGGCTGTGGCAGCGTCTTCGAGTCCGTGAAGCGGGCCAGCGAAGGATGGGCCGCCCCGGGCGTGACAGATGCCCGGCGTCCTGAGAGCGCGGATCTCGCCGCCGCATCCGCCTCGATCTCCCACTGCGTATCGGCCACGTCCAGGTCAGCGGGCGCCTCCGACGGAGAGCCCTGCTGTACGACGTGGGCCAGCTCGTGGGCCAGCAAACCCAGGCCGCGGGCCGTGGTTGGCGCGTATTGTCCGGCCCCGAATACCACGTCGCGTCCTACCGTGTAGGCCAGAGCGCTCACCGACCTCGCCGACTCGGCAGCCCTTGCATCCGTGTGCACCCTGACCCTGCTGAAGTCGTGGCCGAAGCGAGGCTCCATGAACGCTCTCGTCTGCGCATCGAGCGCTCGTCCGGGCGAGCCTACTACGTCGTGTACGAGGAGTGGGGTGGTAGCCGGGGCGGGCTGGCCCGCCGTCTGTCGCTGGATGCCGAGGCGCTTCTTGCGGCACGTGTCGCACTCACCCGTTGGTCCCGGTGTGCCGCCGCAGGCGCATTTGCGCTGCAGGAGGTTGGCCGGCGCAGGGGTGAATGAGGGCGCAGGCTGTATCTGGGTGCGCGTTGCCACCCTCATCTGAGCCTCCGATCATCCGCGTCCGACCTGCGGGCCTCGCCGCGCGGCGGTGCTTTCACCCTTGGGTCACCACCCTCATTTCCCGTGCACTATCCGCTGGACCGACCCTGACTCGTCGTCGACGTAAACGGTGAAAAAATCACCGGGTTGTGGTTTGTCTTCGCGCTTGCGCCGGAAGTGGACCTCCCACCGAACGTCCTTTCTCTGTGCCTCGACGTCGTACCGACTGGTGTCATAACCTTCCCGG
>CADDZK010000269.1 GCA_902812425.1 Actinomycetota bacterium | reverse complement strand
GCTTATGAGGAGCGCGTCGGCCTCGCGCATGGCCTCGATCAGACGCCGCACGTTCTCCCCGTACTCATTGAGGGGCTTGCGCGGCTCGTACATCGGCAGCCTCAGCTCGCCGAGGTCGAGCTTCTCGACCTCGGCACCCGCTCTCTCTGACGCCGCGAGCGCCCGCCTGAGAGCACCGAGGCTACTCGAATGCTCCCGCAGCGTGCCCCCTATACCAACGACCTTCAAACGTCCTTCTGTAAATGCCACTCTCACCATCTCCGATAAATATGTTGTTCGAAAGCTCCTGCTACCTCGCCCCGAACTCGGGGTCGAGGTTACTCCTTACCCGGATCAGCAGTTCGCGAAAGCTCCGCCGCTGCGCTTTGTTTAGGCCTGCGAGCATCGCCTCCTCGACCTCCTCCCAGCAGCGGGCGACGGGCTCTTCGAGCGCGCGCCCCTCATTCGTGAGATGGACGCGGAAGCTCCTCGCATCCGATGGATCCCGGCGACGCTCGACGAGGCCGCAGCCCTCAAGCCGCCTGAGCATCTTGGTGACGGTCGGTGGCTCGACGCCGAGACGCCCGGCGAGCTCTCCACCGCGCAGGCCGTCCTCGTGCCAGAGCTCGACGAGCACCATCTCCTGCCCTACGTGCAGCCCGTACCCGGCGAGCAGCGCGCCGACTCTCGCCCTGTGCGCCTTGCAGACCTTCGCGAGCGTGAAGCCCGTCTTCTCTTTGATGGGATAAGTACCGACCGTATCCGTTCTGGCCCCTGACATCAGCCCACCGACCTGCCGTTGGCGCTGAAGACGTCCGAGTCGAGCCCCCAGCCGACGATGCGCTCGGGGTAGACCCGGATCAACTCCTCAGAGAAGTCCTCCATGACCTCCCGACCGCCTTCTGATAAGACCTCGGCCCGGCCACGAACCTCGACGCCCCGCGCCCGCCAGGGCGGGAGCACGTCGTCGATGACGAACGCCGCCCTCCCCGTCCTCTGCACGTCCCTGAACTTCTTGCTCGCCGCGATATTGTGCCCGCCGATGTCCACGGTGTCGAGCTCCGGGTTGTACCTGAACCCGACGGGTACGACGTGCGGCCTGCCCTCCAAGTCGACCGTCGCGAGCCTTCCCAGCCGCTGCTCCTTCATGTACTCGACCTCACGCTCCGTAAACGCGCTCATGACCTTGCGCCCTCCGTCAGCCGCTCGTAGTTTTTCCTGAAGAGATCGATTGCCCCACCGACGTCCTCCTCATCCCTGATGCGGTAGCTGACCCACCCCGTGTGCGGCAGAACGTGGTGAGGTTGCGCCGCACCCGCCTCGACGAGCTCCTCCCTCGTCCTCACAGGGAAGGGAAGGTCGGCCAGCCTGTCGCCATGCAGGTGCCCGATCTCATGCCCCCTCACCCGAAACTCGACCCCGCCAAACCGGTGCACCCGCTCCTCGACCCCGGGCCATCCTGCTACCTCACGCCTGATGGTCTCTCCAATGCCAGTCATGCCCTCTCCTGTCTCACCGCATTTAGTTAGCCGGCTAACTAAATACTACTGCGCCTCCGGGCGATGTCAATCGCCCTACCCGCCTCTATGATGCTAGGGGGGAGACATCTGTGCACCGGACGAAGGGTGGGGGATGACCTGGACCTTGGTACTGTTCCTAGTTCGTCAGGACGAGGAGGAGGGCTGAGACGGAGATGATGGAGACGGCTGTCGAGACGAGGATGGCGCTCGAGGTACGGACGACGTAGACGTCGTACTGGCGGGCTACGATAAAGACGTTGGCGGCGATGGGGAGGCCTGCGCCGAGCAGGGCCGCCGTGGCCCAGAGAGGGTCTACGGCGAAGAGTTGGGTCGTCGTGAACCACAGGGTCGTCGGGTGGACTACGAGCTTCATCAGTGTCATATACGAGACCTCCGATGCGCCACCTGTGACGGGGCGTCCTGCCAGGGTGGCGCCGAGGGCGAAGAGGGCGCACGGGCCTGCGGTACCGCCGAGCAGGTCGAGGAAATTGGTGATGGGTGTGGGGGGATCGAAGTTAATCGCTGAGACGGCCAGGCCTGCGAAGATGGAGAGGATCAGGGGGTTGCGGGTAAGCGCCGCGAGGGTGGTTATGGCGGTGTGGGCGGGGCTTTCGGCGCGGCCTTTGGATGATTCGATCAGCATGATCCCGAGCGGGATCATCAGCACCCCGTCGATCGTGAGCCCGACGACGATGGGGACGGCGGCCTCCCTGCCGAAGACGGCGGAGATCAGGGGTATGCCCATGTAGCCTGTGTTCGGGAGGACCGCGGCGAGCCCGAGCACCGCGGCCTCGGCACGCCCGATCCCGAAGAGCCTGCTTCCCGCGAGCGCGGCCAGCGTGAAGACGGCGAGGCTCGCACTCACGTACGCCCCGATAAACGGCGCGTTCACCACCTCGCCGATGGGTGAGGAGGACATCAGGCCGAAGAGGAAGGCCGGCAGGGCGAAGTAGAAGACGAAGGTGTTCACCCCCGCCGCCGCGGTCTGGTCGAGGAGCTTCAGGCGTCCTGCGCCGTAGCCGCAGAAGATCAGGGCGAAGAAAGGCAGCGCTGTGTTGAGTATAGATTCGATAAGGTTTCAGGTTTCAGGTTTACGTATCGACGCACCCGGCGCTCTGGTGAGTCGCAGGGGGTTACGTTACCAGAGACCCCGGCTTCAGGCTACTTCGTGACCGTGATCCCGGGCCGCTCTGTGACCTCGCCGACGATGGTGCCCATCGCGCCGCGTTCCTCCAGCGCGCCGAGTAGCGCTGAGGCCCGATCCTCGGGCACGGCTACGAGCAAGCCACCGCTCGTCTGCGGATCGTAGAGGGGGAGGAGGTCGTTCTGGTTCACACCGTCCGGCTCTACGCGGCCCTCCAGATACTCGCGGTTGCTCTCGAGCCCGCCGGGGTAGACGCCGTCGCTGGCGAGCGGCACGGCGCGCTCCCAGACGGGCACCTCGCTCCTGCGGACGACGGCGCCCAGCGGGGCTGCGCCCGCTTCGAGCATCTCCGCCAGGTGGCCGAGCAGGCCGTAGCCGGTAACGTCCGTGGCCGCCGAGACGCCGACCTCGAGCATAGCTTCGCTGGCGGCGCTGTTCAGGAGGGAGGCCGTGTGTACTGCGGCTTCGATCTCCTCCTCCGAGACCACGTCGCGTTTAAGCGCCGTCGTGAGGATGCCGAGGCCAAGGGGTTTCGTGAGGACGAGTACGTCCGTTGGCCTCGCACCCGCGTTGCGCACCACCCTCTCCCGCTCGACGAAGCCGGTGACGGAGAGGCCGTACTTGGGCTCCTCGTCCTGGACCGAGTGGCCGCCGCAGAGCTTCGCGTCCGACTCTTCGATCTTGGAGAGGCCTCCGGCCAGGATCTCACGCAGAACCCCGAGGTCGAGCGAGCAGGGGAAGGCGACGAGGTTCATCGCCGTCAGAGGGTGGCCGCCCATCGCGTACACGTCCGAGAAGGCGTTGGCGGCGGCGATCTGGCCGAAACGATAGGGGTCGTCGACTATCGGGGTGAAGAAGTCCGCCGTCTGCAGGAGCAGGCCGCCGCCGAACGGGATGAACCCCGCGTCGTCGCGGGTCTCCATCCCGCTCACGAAGCCGTCAAGCGCCTCGGGCGCGAGCCCTTCGAGTACCTGCTCCAGGTCCCCTGGAGCGAACTTGGAGGCTCAACCGGCCTTCGTCGAGTACTTCGTCAGCCTTATGCGTGTACGCTCGTCCATCGAGGAGAGTATACCCTCGCCCCGTATGGAGGCGGGTCGCGGTAGGCGCGGCTATCTGTCCGGGCTCCCAGTGTTTACTCGCCCTTCCCGGCGCGAAGCCACGACGAGAGGTGCGCATGCTCCGTCATGGGTGAGGATTCCTCGGTTACCGCGGCTGTAGCGACGGCGGGAAGTGCCGGGGAAGGGACTCGGAACACGGACGCGCGGCTGCTCCTGCCCGTCTGGCCGTACAACGAGGTTTATGAGCGTAGCGCGAGCATCGCTATCGTGGGTCCGGGAGTGGCGGCTACGGCTCGCAGCACGGCAAGCTCGCTGAAGATCTCACCGGCGGGGCCGCTCGGGTGGCTTCGTCTCTGCCGCCTGAGGGCGTGGACTCTTGCGAACCCACGCCCTTAGTGTAGTCCTCTGTGCTGGTGGATGAGGTCTTGGCTGGTGCTTCCTGCTAAATACTCCTTGCCCTGTCCCTCTTGTCCTTGATCGCCTTGTCCTTGCGAGGGCCACCCTTCAAGATGTCGCCGCGGTGGTGATCGCGGGAGTTGAGTGTGTCACTACCGCGCTGACCAAGCAGCTTGTCCTTGCCGTTATGGTCGGTTATGCGATCCTTGCCATTACCGCCCTTGAGGACATCGTTGGCCCCGAGACCGTTGATCTTGTCAGCCCCGCCTAGGCCACAGATGACATCGTGCTGTGGCGTGCCTGTTAGCGTTTCGCCCCTGCCGGTGCCTACTATCGTACAGCCCGATGGTGCTCCAGCGGGTTCGGTGGTTACTCCGGTGCCGCTAACGACGATCTGCGGTGCTCCCTCAATGCTAACTCCCGACAGATCCTTGAGGGTTCCCGTAGCCTGCTTGAACCCCGTTGTTACGGGATCGAAGTTGATGTCGAGAGTGGCGGTCTGACCAGCTCCAACGAGTAGGCCGCCCGGGCCTATCGAAGTGGTGAAGGTACCGCTATCTACGCCCAGCAGACCGGAGAAGTCAACGCTGCCGATCGTGATATCACTCAGGCCGTCGTTGGTTATTGTCACGGTCCTGGTCTGGGTGTCGGCGCTGAGCGTAACAGCACCAAAGCCGATATCACTAGGGTTGACGGTCACCGTCTGATCCGCGGCCTCAGAGGGTCTGGCGACCACGAGGGCTATGAGCAGCGCCGCAACGGCGGCCGCGAGCACGACGATAGTCCCGCTGACAAGCGTGTCATTGCGCGTTAGGGTGGAGTTGTCCATAGATGTGGCTCCCCGTGTCTGTGGATAATGGCTTCGGGGTGCGTGCAGAAGCCCCGGAGCTCTCTTATGTTCTGTTGAAAACTTTGCGTCGCCAGAGTGGCGTGGGGGTGAGATGACCTGTGCTATAGCACCTCCTTTCAGCAGCCCGGCTATCTCACTCTGAGACCCGTAACTTTGCGCCCCCGCCTCACGGCGGGTTTGCCTTTTTCAGGACGGCCATCCTGTCTACGAGGATGGCCTACGACATACATATGCGACGAGGAGGGGCAAAAAATACGTTGAGAGCGAACAATTACGCGGCGTCACGCTCCCAAGAGCGCGTTAATAGGTCTTCGCCGCGTACTTAGCGTGCTACGACAGCGCTACCAACTTGATGGTTATGACCATAGTCGCACGTATAGGGTCTCGGTCCGACAAGCTTCTTCAAGCTCTTCTATTCTCACCGGATACCTCGCACGAACACCGCCAGGTCCCGGCATATGTCCCCGCAGGAATTTCGGCAAACCTGGAAGATTCTAATCGCTCAGAGTACGCCGCTCGACCTCGTCGACGACATCGAGTAGTTGCTCCATCCGCATATGACTGCTCTGCTCAACGGAGCGCCCTCTGATGGAGACCACGCTCGGCCGGCTCAGATCCAAGGAGAGCTCCACCCAGCCAGGTACATCTTCAAGGTCTGCGGTGACGGGCAGGCTGCAGATTACCAGATGTGGACGAAAGCCCCGCACCTTCTCATTGAGTGCATCCAGCTCGACGCTCTCTACCTC
>CADDZK010000268.1 GCA_902812425.1 Actinomycetota bacterium | reverse complement strand
CCATCCAATCGTAGTACTCCCTGCTCTCTTCGGTGGTGCTGCGCAGGTAACGCCAGGCCGCCCACCCTGCTATTAGGAACCCAACGTACGAGAGGTTGCCGACGAAGCGGTGCAGGTTCAGCGGCATGTAGGTCGCGTTGAAGTAGGTCCATCCCACCTGTGTCGGCAAGGAGTCCTGGGGGCTGAGCATGTAGGCACCCACGATGTTTATAAAGAGCATCTGCACGAGCCCGAAGATCCCAGCCACATAGCCGAAGACGACGTGCAAATTCTTGCGGTAAGCCATCCTGTCCCAGGCGTTGTACCAGATGTAGACCGCAACCACCTCGCCCACGAACATGAACGCCTCGGCCAGCAGCACCCAGAAAAAGATGTTCTGCAGGGTCGACCAGAGGACCGGATAGAGGGTCATCAGCGCCAGAATAAAAGTAAAGGCGAATGATGATCCCACGGCGAACAGCAGGAGCGTGATCTTCGCCGCGTTGCGCGCGAACCGGTCGTAGTGGCGTTGCTTGGTGATCATGCCGATAAGCTCGCTCGTCGGGGCTATGAGCGTGATCCCGATAATGAAGGTGGCGATGAGGATGTGCGGCATCACGAGGAGCGGGATAACGAGCTTGTTCCCTATTAGTGGAACGTGAACGTCGCCTATCGGCACGGCAGTCTCCTCCCTACCCGGCCGGGGTCCCGCCGGTGAAGTTGACGATCCTGAGCAGCGCGAGCAGCATGTTGAGCACTATGACCGTTATCACAAGAAGGCCCACTACCGTTACGAAGGGCCGTCTCGCCGGGCTGTACGCCGGCTCCTTGTCGAGCCACGGGATCGCGAGCAACAAGATAACGAACAAACCCGGTATTATGACGTCCCCGACGGCTATGAGAGCGGCACCGGGGAAGTACAACAGCCACTGGTCCAGGAAGAAAAAGAACCACTCCGGTCGGGGCACGTAGACCGTGGTGCTGATGTCCATGGGCTCCGTCAGCGGGGCCGGTACGGCATAGGCGAGGACGACGACTATCGCCAGGAGAAAGGTCGAGACGGTGAGATCGGCCACCACCTGCCCGGGGAAGAACCCCTGGGGCTCATCGTAGTGGTCGAAGACGTTCTCCTCGGTTACGACCTCGCCCTCTTCTACCGGCTCTCTCGGACCGTACCTTATGTCCACCATCTTCTAGCCCTCCTGCGAGTGGTCGCCGGCGTCGGCCACCTGACCGTCTTCCTCCACCGATCCGAAGGTCTCCTCCATCTGGCGCCGCTTTCTGAGCGCCGCGAGGCGTTCGGAGTACTCGAAGGTGGCTCCGAACTCGCCGTGCTTGCGCAGCAGGTACAGGTGGACGCCAATGAGGGGAGCCAGGACCGCCGGCAACAGCCACACGTGGAGGGCGAAGACCCTCGATAGCGTCGCCGGTCCGGCGGTGTCCCCCCCGAGCAGCGTCGTGATCACCCAGCTGCCGATGAGCGGCGTGTAGGAGGAGATCATCGCGCCGACCTCCCAGGCCCAGAACCCCTCCTGGTCCCACCGCAGCGCGTACCCGCTGAACGCCATTATGGTCACGATCAGGATCAAGAACACCCCGACCACCCAGTTCATCTCCCTCGGGGCCTTGTACGAGCCGGAGAGGAACGTCCTGACCATGTGCAGCCCGATTACGAACAACAGGAGGTTGGCCGACCAGAAGTGCATCCCACGGATGAGCCGCCCGAAGTAGGCCTGGGTCATAATGTAGTGGATGGAGTCCCAGGCGTTGTCCGTAGTGGGTACGTAGTAGAAGAGGAGGAGGATACCCGTAAGGAACTGCAATGTTATTAAGAACAGGGTCGCGCTCCCTAAAGTGTAGAGCCACCTGCCTCTGGCCGGGGTCGGTTCGTAGAGAAGCTTCTCCGTCAGCGAGACGATGCCGGTGCGCTCCTCCATCCAGTCCATAAGATCGCGGCCCCAACCTCTTATCCGCGCTGTGGTCCTCGCTATCATCAGATACTCTCCACTTCAGACGACGTACGGCTTGGTTTTGACGCCGGGTCCGATCTGGCCCTTCTGCTGAACGTAGAATTCGTGCTTTACGAGGATCGTGCCGTCCTCGCGTATCCGGGAGACGTAATGCCAGAGGCCATGCGCCGGCGGCCCGCCGGTGTGGTCCCCGTTTATGTCGTAGATCCCCCCGTGACAAGGACACAGGATATCCTGTGTCTCCGACGACCACCTCACCGGGCAACCCAGGTGGGCGCAGTGGTTGGAGAGGGCGTTCAGGTCCCGCTCGAGCTCTTTGATCTGGGTCTTTGGCAGTGGTCCTTCGTCTCTGGTCGAGAGGACGCTCGGTAACTTGCCGTCCCTCCAGGAGAGGAGCACGGCGTTGGTCATGGTCTCCACCTTGGCCCCGGTCCCATTGACCGCCGGCTCTCCGGCATCGTAGGTCTGCTTCTGGGTGAACTCCACCAGATGCTCTACCGCCTCGCTCGCGGGGATCTCGAAGACGGACCCGACCTCCTTCCACTCCGCGGGGACGTCCGAGCGCTCCAGGAGCACGTCCTTGATCGCAGGGTCCAGTACGAAGACTGCGGACGGTACGGTCAGCACTACCCCCGTGAAGGTGCCAAGAGTGCCCATCCAGAGAAACTGACGCCGGGTCAACGGATCCTTCTGTAACTCCTCCGGCAAGCTGGCACCCTCCTCTCTCGGTATACCCTTCTATGATTGCGGCTTGATCTGCTCTTGCGTTATAGGCTTCTCGCTATTTACCTTGTACTGCGGTTCGCCGTATATGGTGTACGGTAAGCGCGAGTTGGATTTCATAAATCCCATGTTCAGGCTCACGAGGACGGCAAAAGTCCCGAGTAGCATGAGGATGGCCCGGTAGCCGCCACCAGGGCTCCCGTACACGAACGTTCGTCTCGCCCGGACGTAGGAGATCACGGTCCCAAGGGTCGCCAGGACCATGATGAGGATCATGATGTAGCGCATGTAGAGGAAAGGCCAGTCCGCGATCGGTGAGATCGAGTACAGCCCCGCGACCGCCGCCAGCAGTCCGAAGAACCTTATCGGCAAGCGTCCCGACCGCTCGGGGTGTCGCATCGCCCCCATGTACATCGCCACGCTGGAGAGTACGAAGAGCCCGACGACCATCAACAGGTTTATGTAGAGCAGATTGGAGGTCCAGCTATCGGCGCCCGGCCCCGAACCCACGAGCCTGTCGTAGGGTCCGCCGGTGCCCTGCGCCATCGGCATGTTCGGTTGGTAGGCCGCCTTCATCGTGTAGGCAATCGCGAAGCCGGCGAAAGGCTGAAGCAGGAGAAAGATCGTCCCCCACATCACCCCCATCGAGCCGGCCCAGTCGTAGAAGGCCTTATCATCGGCGCTCTTTGCCCAGCGGTACCTGAACCCGGCCCAGGCGGCGACGGCGAAGGCCGGCCAGGAGAGATTGCCGAAGGTCCTGTGAAGATCCAGGGGTATGAACATAGGGTTGAAGATACTGCCGAGCGCCTCGCCGAGACTGCTGAAGGTCAGGTCGCCGCCGCTCTGGACCGTCTGCTCGCCGGCCCCTCCGCCCGTCACCATGAACGTGTCGACCCCGGTCAGGATGGCCTGCCACACCAAGATGAAGAACGCTGCGCCCAGGCCCGCCACGATGCTCCGGCGCTGCGTCCTGTAGTGGTAGACGTACAGCAGAAGGAGGGTGAGCACCATCACGCCCATGGCTAGCGTCGGGAAGAACCAGAAAAAGTGGGTGAAGAGCGCCGAGGTCACCCTGGGATAGAGCCCCACGATGAGCACCAGAAACATCCCCGCAAACGTGGCGCCGAGGCTGAAGGTCAGCACGTTGAAGCGGTCCAGCCCGTGCGAGAGACGCTGCATGTAGGCGTTCCCCTTGCGCATTCCCCAGGCCTGCAGCAGCGGGGAGCCGATGACGAAGCCGACGAAGATCTGCGCGAAGAACATGTGGATTAGCATGGTGATGCCCACGATACCCCTGGTCCCCAGGTAGGCGAAATCGAGCGAAGGGAGCTCCAGACCTCTGGGCCCCTCCTGAAGCGCCAGATAGAGGACGCTCATCGCGGAAGCTCCACCCTAGGCCTCCTGAATCTCTTCCACGAGCCTGTCGCTGCCGCCCGCTCTCGTCCAGTGCAGCACGGCCGAGCTCACCGGCTGGGGCTTGAGCCGTCCCCCCACCGCGTCGAAGTAGACCCCCTGCCTCTGGAGGGCCTCCCAGGCGGACTCGAGGGTGTGCCGGTCCTGCGTATTTGCGAACAGAAGGACCTTCCCGTTCTCGAACTCCTCGTTCCAGAACCCCGACTCTTCGGCGGGAGCCTCCACGTCGATGAGTATCGGCATGACCCCCACCTTGGAGAAAGACCCGACGACCAATATCGCGGCCAGGGTGGTAAAGAAAAGGAAGAGCGAGGCGCCGATGGCAGGTGTGGTGAACGCGAAGAGAAGCCCCGATATCACGAAGAGCACGGCGACTCCTATGGCAAGCTCCAACCCCCGGGAATCGTCGGGGATGACGATGTAGCGCGTCCCCTCCGGAAAGGGCTCAGGCTCGTCGGGATCCTCGCGCTTGAGGATCACCGTGAGGCTATCGCTAGTGATCCCGGCCTCTCTCAAGTTCTCGACGGCCTGGTTGACCCCTGCGTCGTCGTCCATGATCCCGACCAGGGTATGCCAGGAGTCTCGCTTCGGTCGCGCGCTCAGCGACTCGCTCACCGCAGCGTCCCTATCCGGTGGACGCGTAGGCCTGCCAGAATGCGCCACGACGGTCCGCACAGGCAGCCGATAGCGAGGAGCACGGTGGGGGCATCAAGCGGGCGAGCCGCACCGTACTCTATCACCACCTCGGCGCCGACCTCTCTCACACGGCTCCTTCTCATGCTGCCCTTGAAGATGCCTCGTCAATTCTAGACTACCTTACCTACGGTTGAGAGGATCTGCCACAGAAGACTGTGGAGTCGGCGGAACCTTAACTGAACCTTTACGAATCACCCCGCGAACTCTACGGTGGGCGCGAGCCCTGCGGGCCGTCGGGGAGGGGCTCGTCCGGGCCGGGACGTTTGAGGATCACCATTAGATCTGCACCTGCAATGGGCCATACCCTACAGTGATAGGTGGCGACATACAGAGGGTCTGGCGACCCTGGCTCCGGTCTCCTGTGTGTCGCTTCAGGCTCGCCGCAGCTCGGCCTCGAGGGCGGGCCTGATACGTGCGAACTCCTCCTCGAGCTCCCGCAGCAGCCCTGGGGCGCGCGAAAGATCCCCGGAGGTGCCTGCCTCCTGCAGCTCTCCGGCGAGGCGGTCCATCACCACCGCCCCCATGTTGCCCGAGCTCCCCTTGAGGGTGTGCGCGAGACGCTCCACCGACGGCGCATCCCCCTCGTCTATGGCCCTCTTCAGGCCCGAGAGGCCGGCCCTGGTACCGTCGAAGAACATCCCGGCGAGCTCGGAGAGCATCTCCTCGTCTCCCAGGTCGCGCAGGTTCTCTATCACGGCCCGGTCCAGAGGGGGCCCATCGTCTTCGCCGGTCGGAAGATCGTCTCCTCCTTCCGGGACCTCGGCCGTCTCCTCGGCGACCCAGCGTTCGATCACAGCCCCCAACTCCTCTCGATTCACCGGTTTCGAGACGTAGTCGTCCATGCCAGCCCCGAGAGCCTTCTCCCTGTCGCCCTCCATGGCGCTGGCCGTCATCGCGATGATCGGTATCTGC
>CADDZK010000267.1 GCA_902812425.1 Actinomycetota bacterium | reverse complement strand
TCAGACCAGGGTCGCTTGCATCGGTCCCATAACCGCCGAGACGGCCCGCAGACACGGCCTACGGGTCGATGCCCGGGCGGAAGAATACACGATCCCCGGGCTCGTGGACGCCGTGGTGGACCTGTTCGCCACAGGCGTCGTGGAGAAGAGATGAGCGCTGCATCGGCGACGGTCGTCCCCGGATCGTTCGAGTTTTGTGCCTCGGGAGAGGCCCTTCAGCCTCTCTCGGCCCGGCTATCACGCTCGCGCGGTTCGCCGGGGCGGCGGACTTTATTGTCGGCACGGGGTCGTTGCTCTCTGCTCACCCGTCGCGTTTCGGTGGCGCCTACGCGGGGGTTCTTTCGGCCGGAACGCCCCAGTACGGGCGCGCGAGCGGCGGCGTATGCCTCTTGAGCGTATTGACCGCCACGACTACTACCTGTCGAGGCGCCTGCGGGAGATCGAAGCCCCGTATAATCCCACAGCGGGGCTGAAAACCCTGGCGCCGTCATAGAATGTAGGGGACACAGAATAGGACGAAAGTGTGAGGTTCGATATGGCATTTCCACAGCAGCGTTTGCGGCGCACCCGGCGCACGGCGAGTTTGAGGGGACTCGTGCGCGAGACGCGGCTCTCTCCCGAGGACTTCGTGTATCCGATCTTTGTGACCGCGGGGGAGGATGTCAGGAACCCCGTGGCCTCGATGCCCGGGATCTTTCAGCTCTCGATAAACCACGCCGTCGCCGAGGCAGGGCGGGCGTACGACCTCGGTATTCCGGCCGTGCTCCTGTTCGGGATCCCGGATCAGAAAGACGAGGCCGCAACGGGCGCCTACGATCCCGAGGGCATAGTCCAGCTCGCCACCCGCGCGATAAAGGAAGCCATGCCCGATCTGATCGTGATAACCGACGTTTGCCTGTGCGAGTACATGAGCCACGGACACTGCGGGGTCGTCGAGAAGGAGAGTGGCGAGGTCCTGAACGACGTGAGCCTGGAACTTCTGGCCCGCACAGCATCATCCCACGCTGAGGCTGGGGCCGACGTCGTCGCGCCCTCCGACATGATGGACGGGCGCGTCGCGGCGATCAGGTCCGAGCTCGACCATGAGGGCTTCGAGAACACCCCCATAATGGCCTACGCGGCCAAGTACGCCTCGGCCTTCTACGGCCCCTTCCGCGAGGCCGCAGAGAGCGCCCCCAGCTTCGGCGACCGGCGCAGCTACCAGATGGACCCGGCCAACGCCCGTGAGGCACTCCTCGAGACGGAGCTCGACGTCGAGGAGGGCGCCGACATCGTCATGGTCAAGCCGGCCCTCCCTTATCTGGACGTGCTGTGGCGTGTCCGCGAGACGACCGACCGGCCCCTCGCCGCTTACAACGTGAGTGGGGAGTACGCGATGGTCAAGGCCGCAGCGGGGAACGGCTGGCTCGACGAGCGGCGGGCCGTCCTCGAAGCGCTCACCGGCATCAAACGCGCGGGAGCAGACATCATCATCAGCTATCACGCCCCCGACGTGGCCCGCTGGCTCTCGGACTGATCGCGAGCCGCAAGGAGGAATCACCGCGGTGGAGCTCTGGCTCCGCCGGGTCTCTAGCTAACTCGATGTGCAGGTTTTCAGATGAGTAGCTTCGAGAGCTGTAGGGGTGGATCGCCAAGTTGGTGGTTGAGCAGGAACGTTACGGTGGCAGTCTCCTTCTCAAGTGCCACAGATCCTTGGCCCGCCTACCCGACCTTGCGGTAGGTGAGGTCGAAGTCGGTCTTCCACGTGCTCCCGTCCGGCGCCTTCTCCCAGCGGCCCACGATGGTGTTGCCGTCGTTGCTGATCGTCGCGCTGAAGCGCTGCGAGAACGGTTCGCCCTCGCGCCAGAGCTTCCACTCCCAGTCTCCTATGCTCATCTCGTAGACGCGGCAGACGCCGCGCTCGTCGGAGTAGAGCTGGAAGTAGGTCCGCTTGGCTCCGTCGCATCCTATGATCGAGATGGAGTCTGGTGCCTCTGGCATCTCCACCGTCGAGCGCACCACCAGGTGTGCTCCGGAGTCATGCCATTCGATCATAGAGCGTGCCTGGCCCGGCCACGGCGGCCCGTCCGGCGGCTTGGCCTCAAGGATCCATTCGCCGACCAGCACCTCGAGCCGCTTCAGCGCCTCCTCTGCGGTAGGCTGGTTCATCGCGTTGCTCCTTTCTCTCGCTGGCTACGCAAGATCCTCAGCCGCACCATAAATTCTACCTGTGCCAATCAGGCAGCTCTGCTCGTCGCCGTTGCGCCTCTCGGAGCATCTCGTCGCCTGGAAAACTCGCACATCGGGCTAGCTACCCGCCTTTCGGCTTGAGCCAGTCCTCGGGGAGGACGTAGTACTCGAATTTGCCCAGGCCGTTGTGCGTGGACTCAAGCGTCCTCGAGCTGTTGATGCCGAGTTGCAGATCCGACTGTATAAGGGTACGGCCCCGCAGCAGGATCGCCACGTGCCCCTGTTTTGCGAGGGCTGGGCCCGTGTAGCGCCTGAGGAACAGCGTGCCAGGCGGATATTGCCTGTTGAGCACGAACTTTTTGGCGACCTTCTTGTTGAGCACGCGCTCGCCCCACCACGGCACGCCGCCTGCCCACCACTTCGGGCTGTCGACGAAGATGTCGACGTCGTTGACACGGCATGCCAGGTTTAGCAGCGAGGCACAAAATCCGCCCTTGCTCTTGACCGCGGCGGCAGGCGGCGGCTTCGCATTGCTGACCCAGGCCGGCGGCCCGTCCTTGAACTCGCCCATCGCCGGTTTCCAGGCGGTGTACTTGCCCCCCTTGGCGGCCTCGAGAAAGGCAAGCGGACGCCTGACCCAGTCGGGGACGCCGTTCGTGTCGGGGGGCTGGTCGACCTCCCTGACCTCACCGAACTTCGCCCCCGCGAACGTGATGTCGAAGTCGGAGGGGATGTCCTGCAGGCGGGCCTGCATGAACTGCCACCTGCTCCAGTTCGGCGCCCCTGGACGTTCCTCAGTGGAAGGCACGAAGTCCCACGTGTGGTGCCCGTCGTACTGTATGGCGATGGGGATCTGTAGCCGTTCGACATCTACCTGCCCGAACTCCCACCTCGACATGTTGCCGTCTACAGGGATGTCGGGGTGGTCGCCGCCGACCTGACCGCCAGGGTCCTCGCCGGGGTTGAGGTTGCCGGCCCTGAAGGGCAACACGAACTGGTTCATCAGCGGTCCGGGGCAGTCGGTGGCGCTTATCTCCTGGTGCCCCTTCACGTTCGCCCGTGAGGTTGCACCCTTCTCCTTCAGCTTGTTCGCGACGAACTCGGTGAGCGTCTGGACGGTCTGCTTGGAGACAGGGAAACCCTTGGTGGTCGGCACGTGCACGGCGATGGCCGTGTAGTTGTAGGAGTCCGCCCCGATGCCGTCGTTGCAGTGCCAGAGCAGCGCCTCTTCGTTGCGGCACTGGAAGACCAGGTCCCTCCAGACCGTGTAGTGGTACTGCAGCCCATTGGGCTGGAAGGTCGGATCGAACCGTCCCTTTGCCATGTGGTTTTCGGCCTCGCGGGTAAGTACCTCCAGAACCGTCGCCTTGCCGTGGCGGAGCCTGTCATAGATGTCCTCACCCTCGAAGTCTGGTCCTGAGTAGTGGATCACGACCCGGCCCGGTTGCTTCTGGGGGACGGAGCCCTTGCGCTCTCTTTCGAGCCCGTTGATGTTGGACCAGGGCTGGCCTGGGAGCTTGTCCCTGAGGTCCACCGTCTTGTAGGTCATTGCTTCTCCAGTGTTCTCTTACCTGCGAGGATGAAGATACCCGGTGGCGATGAATCCCGGATGAATGGTTCATGGTCGACGCCATGATCTTGCCCTTTATATGAAGGACAGCGCACCGGGACGGGACCAGCATACAGGCCAAAGAGAGGAAGTCCCGTAGAAGCTCGTCGGTCTCTACCACACCCCTACGGGCCGCGCTCGCGTTTCGGATCGTATACCGCGACTAGACGTAGCAGCCCTGGCCTATCCAGCCCACCTGGACGGGCTTTCCTTCCTCGAAGATGACGGGCACCGTCCTGTTGCCGTTCGTGAGCTCGAGCATTCGCTCGCGGGCTTTCTGGTCCTGCTCCACGTCGTACTCGACGAAATCCACCGCGCGCCACTGCAGGTCCTCGCGGGCGGCCTCGCTGTAGGGACATCCAACCGTGACTTAGAGCTCTACCGGCCTGTCCATGTATCCTCCTTACGCCATCTCCGAGCGGCTGGAGCGGGGCGGGAAGCTAATTACCTTTGGCAACGGAGGATCGGCCACCGACGCGAACGACCTGGTCTCAGACTGCGTGGAGCCGCCGTCTGGCTTCGGCACGATCCGGGCGGTCTCTCTGTCGGCTGAGTCGGCCAACATAACCGCCATAGCCAACGACATCGGGACGGAGGCGATCTTCGCCCGCCAGCTCATCGCCCACGCGCGCCCCGAGGACGTGGCCGTGGGGATCTCGACGAGTGGGGGATCTGCCAACATCCTCGCCGCCCTCGCAGAAGCCCGCAGACGGGGGCAGGATCGTCGGCGAGCGGCTCGCCGATAACGCGGTAGTCGTCCGCTCGGACTACATCCCGCGCATCCAGGAGGTCCAGGCTTCCATCTATCACGTCCTGCGCGGCCTGATCGGGAGCCTGAGAGACTAGCTCTGACTCCCGGAGCACGGTCCGATCGTTCCAATACCGGGGTATAAGGTGTTACACGCCGCCGCGGGCCACTACTGTATGGTAGAAAACGCGCAGAATCGGCCTGTATTGTGTTAGCTTTTGACGGTGTGCGACCTTGAAGGGGGTGGGCTCGACATCCGGGATTCTATCGTGAAAGCAAGAGAGAAGCTCGCCATGGACCGTTCGGCCAGGCTGATGGAGCGGGCCGTCGGGCTCATGCCCGGCGGGGTGAACAGCCCCGTGCGGGCTTTCCGCTCGGTGGGTGGAGACCCGCTGTTCATGGAGCGTGGCGAGGGCTCGCGCATCTTCGACGTGGACGGCAACTCGTATATCGACTACGTGATGAGTTACGGTCCACTCGTCCTCGGTCATGCGTATCCCGAGGTCGTCGAGGCTATAGAGGTCGCGGCCCGCAAAGGCACGACCTTCGGTGCCCCGACGGAGCTCGAGGTCGAGCTCGCCGATCTCGTGTGCGAGGCCGTCCCATCCGTAGAGCTGGTCAGGATGACCAACTCGGGGACGGAGGCGACGATGAGCGCCATCAGGCTCGCCCGCGGGTATACGGGGCGCGAGAAGATCCTGAAGTTCGAAGGCAACTACCACGGCCACGGCGACGCCCTCCTCGTCTCGGCAGGCTCCGGCGTCGCCACTTTAGGTCTCCCCGACAGCCCAGGCGTCACGAAGGGGGCCGCCAAAGATACAGCCGTCCTTCCTTACAACGACCTTGAGGCCGTGCGGGATCTCTTCGGGCGCGAGGGGGAGGAGTTCGCCGCAGTCATCCTCGAACCCGTCGCGGGGAACATGGGCTGCGTTCCGCCCACCGAGGGTTACCTTGAGGGCTTGAGGGAGATCACGAGCCAGTACGGTACGGTCCTCATCTTCGACGAGGTCATGACCGGCTTCAGGCTCGCGCGCGGTGGGGCGCAGGAACGCTACGGCGTAACGCCGGACATTACGACTCTAGGGAAGGTCATCGGCGGGGGACTCCCCGTCGGGGCGTACGGGGGGAGACGTGAGATCATGGACCGCGTCGCACCCTCGGGGCCCGTCTACCAG
>CADDZK010000266.1 GCA_902812425.1 Actinomycetota bacterium | reverse complement strand
GTCTCGCCGTACTGCGGGGCCTCCTTCTTCGCCGTCGCTCCCTCGTTCATGTCGAGGGTCACCCCGATCTTGAAGAGCTTGAGCGTCGGCAGGATTCTCGTCTTCTCGGCGCCGCTTATGTGGTGCAGCACGTCCACCGTACCTTCGAGTCCCAGGCGGGAGTCCGGCGGCACGGCGACGGTGTACCAGAGGTTGAACTCGTTGTTGCGCTCGTAGTTGTGGGAGACGCCCGGGTGGGAGTTTATGGCCTTGGCGCCCTCGTTGAGCTTCCCTTCGGGGATCTTGGCCGCCACAAGGCTCGACTCGTAGCCGAGGACGCGGGTGTCGAAGATAGCGCTGATCTGGCGTATCACGCGGCCCCGCTTGAGCACCTCTATGCGCCTGATGACCTCGTCGCCCGCGATCCCGAGCTCGCGCCCGATGGCCTCGAAAGGTTCCCGCTCCAGCGGGACCTCGCGCTGAATGCGGTTGAGTATCTCCTTGTCAGTGCTGTCCATCATGCGACTGCCGGTAGTTGTGCTGACCACGCTTTACGAGCCCTTCTCGACGATTTCTTTCTACACGAGCGCACTATAGCAGGCAAAGTCAAAACACGGTATGAGAATGTTTACGTTGCGACGAACTCATCCGCCTCTGCAGACACTCTCTCGTTCGCAAGTCCGTCGGGCAGGCGCGAGATCCCCTACCCGGCGTCGCGCTCCTCCATCGCCTTCTGGTACTCGGCGTAGACGGCCTGGATGTCCTTCCACACCAGGCGCTTGGTATTCTTCAGGTCGTCGCCGCGCTGCCTGAGTACGTAGGCCGGATGGAAGGTCGCCATCGTCTTGATGCCTTCCCTCTCGTACCACTTGCCGCGGTCCTTGGTGATCCTGAAGTCCTTGTCTATGATCGTCTTCGCCGCGGGACCACCGAGGCAGAGGATGATGGCTGGCTTGACGGCCTCGATCTGGCCCTGCAAGTAGGGGTTGCATGCCCTTATCTCGCCCGTCTTCGGCTGACGGTTTTTGAGCCTCCCGCCCTCCTCGACGGCGGCCCTGCACTTCACGATGTTGGTCAGGTAGATCTGCTGGCGGGTCAGATCCACGGCCGCCAGGATGTCGTCGAGGAGCTTGCCGGCCCTCCCGACGAAGGGCAGCCCCGTGGCGTCCTCGTTCTCGCCGGGTCCCTCGCCGACGAGCATCAGCGGCGAGTAGGGATCCCCTGTCGCGAAGACCGTGTTCGTGCGACTCTTAGCCAGGTCGCACCTGGTGCACACGGAGACCTGTCGGGCGAGTTCCTCCAGCCTTTGCTCGCGGTCCTCGCCACCCTCCGCGGTATCGAAAAGACTCTCCACTGTCCCTCCAGGATGTAGCGTGCTCATGCTATTCTACACCGCTCACTCAGGGCCTTGGGAGGCACGTGCGCTCCCCGGCGAAGGTTCTCAGGGAACTACTGGACCGGTAGTCGGGAGCAGGGTGGACGGATACGGTAGATCATCAGCGGTCGTTGCGGTCCGCGGGCAGGAAGTCTATCTTTGGCTGGCATCCGACACCCGAAGATAGGAGACCGGATTGAGGCCCAGGGTCGCACTCGAGAATATTCACCCGTATCAGCCGCCGAGGATGGACTGGGAGATGGCGGCTGACCGTGGCTCCAAGGAATACGTGAAGCTGACCATGAACGAGCTCTCCTTCGGACCGCTCCCCGAGGCGAAGGCCGCCGCCGCGGAGGCCCTCTCCCGCGGGAACCTCTACCCCCAGCGCGACGCCGAGCCTCTACGCGAGGTGATCTCCGCCTCCAACCCCGGCTGTACGCCGGCCAACGTGGTGGTCGGCAACGGGTCGAGCGAGGTGCTCGTGGACCTCCTGCAGATCCTTGAGCGTCCCGGAGAGGTCATCTTCCCCTGGCCTTCATTCCCCTTCTACTCCTCAACCACCCGCGTCGTCGGCCTGGACGAGCGCAGGGTCGCCCTCGACGAACGCCACGTCGTAGACCTCGACGCCCTTTATGAGGCCGTGGGGCCGACGACCCGCGCCGTGATCCTGTGCAACCCGAACAACCCCACGGGGACTTACCTGCCACTCGAAAGGGTGCGGTCGTTCGCCGAGGCTCTCCCTGAAGAGGTGCTCCTGATCCTCGACGAGGCCTACTACGAGTTCGTCGAGGACCCCGCGTACGCAGGCTCGCACGGGCTGGTCCTCGAATCGGCCAACGTCGTCTCTACCAGGACCTTCTCCAAGGTTCACGGGCTTGCGGGGCTCAGGATCGGCTACGGCATAGCCCCTGAGGGGCTCGCTGACTACGTCTGGCGGGCGCACGTCCCCTTCAGCGTGAGCCTGGTCGCGCAGGCCGCGGCTGAAGCATCGATGCGCCGGACGGAGGCCATCGCCGAGCGGGTGCGCTATATAACGGAGGAGCGCGAGCGCCTCCAGTCGGCCTTTGATGAGGCGGCCCTGGAGTATGTGCCCTCTCACACCAACTTCATCCTGGTCCGCACGGGACCCGAGGTCTTCGAGAAGACCGGGGTATTGGTACGCGAAGGCGAGGCGCTCGGATATCCGGGGTGGAGCAGGATCTCGCTCGGGAGCAAGGCCGAGAACGACCGCATCATAGCCGCCCTCTCCTAGAAGGCGCCCACTCCGGGCGTACCTGGTGTGAAGATTGCGCGGAGGCGGAAGCCTGGCGGTCTCCCGATCCGGGCGAGCACTTGCTCCTGGGCGATCAATGGCCCACAATGCCGACAGCTTTCCAGAGGAGAGGAGGCCTAGGAGATGATCGCCGGGAGAAATCACGCGACCTGGCCGTGATCAAAGTCGCCAGCACGGTTGCATACCGGCTACGCGGTTCGGATCTTGGTTGCAAGATGCGAACGGCAAGTGTTTCTTGACGAGTCTATCAGGCTGATAAAGGAGGATCGAGAATGACGACGGATGCTGCAGAATCAGGGGCAGCGACGCAACACCGGCTCAAGAGAGATGTGAGCCCGCTCGGGCTCTTGTTCGTCTCGCTGGGATCCATCATCGGGTCCGGGTGGCTGTTCGGCGCCCTGTACGCGTCGCAGATCGCGGGCCCCGCGGCGCTAATCGCGTGGGTGGCGGGCGGCCTGGTAATGCTGCTCCTTGCGCTGGTACACGCCGAGCTAGGGAGCATGTTCCCGGTTGCGGGGGGCTCGGCCCGCTACCCCCACTTCTCCTTCGGGAGCATCGTGGGGTTCGCGATCGGCTGGATAACGTGGCTCGGGGCCGTCGCGGTGGCGCCCATCGAGGTCGAAGCCGCGCTGCAGTACCTCACCCATTACTTCCCGTTCTTGACCCATACGGCGGCCGGCGTGACCGTCCTGACGGGGGTTGGCATCGTCGTCTCGATCATTCTCATGCTCATCTTCACGATCATCAACCTCGTCGGCATCCGCCTGCTCACGGAGTCGAACAACATAATCATGATCTGGAAGGTGGCCATCCCCTTCCTCGCCGTCTTCGTCCTGATAATAGTCTCCTTCAACACCTCGAACTTCACGGCCTCCGGCGGCTTCTCCCCGTTCGGGATCCAGGGCATCCTCAGCGCGATATCGACCGGGGGCATTATCTTCGCCTACCAGGGTTTCGAGCAGGCCATCCAGCTCGGGGGGGAGACCCGCAACCCGACGCGCAACATACCGCTCGCCGTCATCGGGGCGATGGTGATCGGGGTCATCCTCTACGTTTTGTTGCAGATCGCCTTCCTGGGTGCACTCCATCCCGCAGAGCTCCAGCACGGCTGGGCCAAGCTCTCCTTCCCGGGGGCCGCCGGGCCCTTCGCCGGGCTCGCGACCGCGGTCGGCGCCGGCTGGCTCGCGACGCTCCTGTACATCGACGCCTTTATCTCGCCGGCCGGGACCGGCCTCATCTACACTGCTGCCAGCTCGCGCCTCTCTTTCGCCCTCGGCCGCAACCACTACATCCCTCACCAGTTCGGCTACATCAGCGACAGGGGCGTGCCGCTCGTCAGCATCATCTTCAGCTTCATCATCGGCTGCATCATGTTCTTGCCCTTCCCTGGATGGCAGGAGCTCGTCGGGTTCATCACTTCGGCGACAGTGATGGGGTACGCCACGGTGCCGCTCGCCTTCGGTGCGATGAGGCGGCAGGAACCCGACCACCCGCGGCCATTCAAGCTGCCGGCCGGTGAGGTGCTGGCGCCGATCGCGTTTATCGTCGCGAACCTGGTCATCTACTGGGCAACATGGACGGTCAACTGGAAACTGTTCCTCGCGATCATCCTCGGCTTCGTACTTTTCGCCATCGCCCAGGTGACGAACCCCTCGGACAGAACTCCAACGCTCGACTGGAGGAGCGCCTCGTGGCTGTGGCCCTACTTCATCGGGATGGCGCTGCTCTCCTACCTCGGCCCTACGGACTTCGCCGGTATAGGGGTGATCCCCTTCGGCTGGGATATATTGGTCGTCGCCATCTTCAGCCTCGCCATCTACTATTACGCAGTCTCGGTGCGCTTGACACCCGACGAGGTTCGGCGCCACGTAGCTGACGCGAGAGAGGAGACAGAAGCAGAGGAACAGCTCGCTGTGTAGAGAAAGATCAGATCCGAGACTCGGTCCGGCCGGTGCGAACACCGGCCGGACGCACGAGCGGCTCCTTGTCTATCACTGACCGGCCAGTCCGCACCAGTCCACCAGGAGGCAGGCTATCGTCGTGGTGGCGGTTAGCAGCTGCGTGACGCTGATGTGCTCGTCCGGGGCGTGCGCCACGTTAACGTCTCCCGCTCCGTACATAACGCAGGGCATCCCGCCGAAGTGGATGAAGAGGCGCATGTCGGCACCGTAGGGGACGCCCTCGACGGCGGGAGCCTCGCCCGTCGTCCACTCGTGGGCCCTCTTCACGGCCTCGCAGATCGGGGCGTCCGGCGGCACTTCGGCCGGGGCGAACTGCCCGCCGAACCACTCCAGCTCAGGTGGGTGATCGCGCAGCCAGGGATCCCGGTCTGCGACGGTGGCGATACGCTCGGCCACCTGCTCCTTGAAGGGCTCCACATCTTCACCGGGTATGAGGCCGACGCGCCCCTCTGCGACGAGCGACTCGGGAACTGTAGAGGCCCAGTTGCCGGCCCGCACTACGCCTATGTTGATGGGCACCTTGTTGCTTACTCCTTCGTAGAGCGGGTGGCTCAGGACGCCGTTGCGCTCCTGCTCGAGCTCGCGCAGGCTCTCGAAGATGGGGAGAAACTTCTCCAGCGCCGAGACACCCTCGTCGCGGACGGCTGCGTGGGCCGAGCGGCCGGGGACTCTCAGCCTGAAGACGAGCGAGCCGCCCTGTGCTGCAACGAGGGCCAGCCTAGTCGGCTCGGTAATGAGGGCCGCGTCGGCGCGGTAGCCGCGCAGAACGGTAGAGAGGGCTCCAAGCCCCCCGTTCTCCTCCCCGACCGTCGCCGCCACGGTGACGTCGCCGCCCAGCCCGAGCCCGAGGTCCGAGAGGGCGTCGAGGGCGACGAGGTGCGTCACGAGCCCGCCCTTCATGTCGCAGGAGCCGCGTCCGTAGAGCAGGTCGCCCTCCACGGCGCCGGAGAGTGGGTCTCCCTTCCACGTCGCAGGGTCTCCGGGGTCCACGGTGTCCGTGTGGGCGTTGAGCAGTATGGAGCGCCCGCCTCCTGCTCCCCTCCTGACGCCCGCGACGTTCGGACGATCCTCGTAGGAGAACTGCTCTCCGACGTGGTCGCGGTAAGGTTCCATCTCCTCTGG
>CADDZK010000265.1 GCA_902812425.1 Actinomycetota bacterium | reverse complement strand
GGAAGCAAGGCCCTTGAATCCTTCTGAGAGGCCCTCGACGCTGCCTAGGGCCTTCCCGTCCTTATCCACGTCGATATCCACCGAGCGCCCATCTACGGCGTCCGCGGCCTTGTCCACGCCCTTGAGAGCAGCGGCAGTAGTGGCAGCACCGTCCTCGTCGCCCTGGACGGAGATCTTCCTATTTTGATACTTGGAGAAGATGCCAGAGAGCTTCTTCTCGAAGCCTGAAGCGGCCTTTGAGTCGCGATCGAAGGTCTTATCCAGGTTCGAGTCGCCTACGATGCGTACTCGTAAGGTCTCCCAGTCTGGCATCTCACCTCCTATCTACTTTCGGTTATTCGGCGAGTAACGGGCGGCGTACTTGCGGGCCTGATCCTTGGCCTCGCGCTGGCGGGAGCGGACCTCGTCGGCGCTCACGGTCTTCTTCTGCTTGACGAGCTGGGGCTCGTAGAGCGCCTCAGCCTCGACGCCCTTCTTGCCCTTGGGGATGTGGACGTTTATGAGGGCGGCTGTGAAGGTGGCGAGAGTGCCGTAGTGGGCGTCTTCGCGGGCCTTCTGCGCTTTGATCGTGAGATAGGCCTCTTTCGGGGCCATCTCCCAGAACTGATCTATGGAGATCCCGGCGAAGAGCGCCTCGCTTAGGAATCCTCCCCAGAACCGCTCGAGTCGCTCTTCTCGGGAGTCTTCTTGACCCGGGCGGAGCTTCGCCCCTTTTTTGGGCCAGCCGCTCCTTCAGCGGAGCTGGCTTCGCTAGGTTCCCTAGAGCCCCGCCCCGAGGCCTTCTTTTCGGAGCTTCGCTTGTCCTCGCCGAAGAACTCGGCCTCTATCTCTGAGGGGTTGCTCTTCGTGTAGGCCGCGACGAGTGCCGAGAAGATCCCTTGCGCCCTCTCGCCCTCGTCCTCTTCTGCCTCCTCGTCTATCTCGTCCATGTAGTCATCCACGTCGGAGACGAAGGGGAAGTCCTCGCGGTGAAACTTCCTTGTGGCGCCGTAGAAGAGGCCCGTAATCATGCGGGCGCCGATCCTGCCCGTGGTGATCCTCGCGATGATCTCGGGGGACTCCATGTTGAGGAAGTCCTCCATCGCCCTGTGACCGGCGTTTGAGAACTTGAGGACGAAGCGATCGGTGCGGTCCTTATCGAAGCGGATGTCCAGAGGGACCTCTCCGCGTGATGGATTGGCCATATCTACCTCCCGTGTAGATAGGTTGTGCCGCCCCACGTCTCGGGAGCACGCAAGGCGGCACGGTGTACTTGAGCGGTCAGGCTACGAAGAGCCTTACACCACCTGACGCCAGTTCTCCTGCAGCGCGACAGGCGCAGAGAAGGTGGCCACGTCGGAGTCCGGGTAGCTCCTCGTGTAGCCCGTAAGACGGCAGCGGGCCTCCTCTACGGAGTCGGCCGCCTCGCCCGTAACGCTTGCGGGGAGGATGATCTGAACCAGGATCTCCTCGCGGTTCTGGTACGCCCTCCTCAAGCGAGCCTGCGTGCCGTCCTCGAAGCTGATGAGACCAGGCAGGGTGAACGACCCTGACTGCCTACCAGGAAGGGTGAGGGAGAACCTGTCCCCCTTGCTGTTGGCGTCGATCGAGTCCATCGAGTCCTCGAGCTCGATGCCCTGCTGACGCGCAACCGGCTGGAAGTCTGCCGTGCCAGCGGCAGCTCCCCCCGTGAGGGCCGTCAGTGAGGCGTTGGTCGTAGCGGTGCCCGTTCCATCGCCGAGGTTGCTCGCCGTGACGAGCTGCTTGGCGCGGGGGTGGGCGTTTACGGCGTCAACGACGTTCTGGGCCGTGGCGTTCACGCTGCCCGTACCACCGGTGCCGAGGGTTACGGTGATGTCGTTGCCTGAGACGGCAACGGAGGTCGGGACGTTGTTGCCGCTGCCGGCAACGTGGCGGATGCGGATGTTGTTGCCCACAACTCCGGCCTCGTCGGCCTCGTAGTGGACACCTGAGCTCCCCGTGCCGATGTCGAGGGTTGCGGAGACGGGCTCCGCCATGTTCACGTAGACGAGCACTTCTGCACCGTCGAACGGTCCAGGCATACTTCACTTCCTTTCCTTAGGTTGCTTTATGTCTCTCGGATGGTCAGTGCGTAGTTCGTGGAGATCAGCGTGCGCCCCTGCTCATCGGTAGCGCCCAGATCGAAGGGTCTGCCAAGCGCCCTGAAGTGGTAGCGCGTCCCGCTTACCGTAACCCTCAGGTCGTCGAGGAACGCATACACCTCAAGAGCCTTCTGCATAGCCGGGGCATAGTCCTCGGCACGGCTTAGGGCCTGGAGCCTTCCCTCCGTGCCCGCCGGACCGTCCTTGGCGTACTCGCCTTGTGGGCCCGGGCTCTCGTAGAACGTGAGGAGTTCCGCAGGCGCGTCAGGCATGTTGCCCCAGAAAAAATCGGCCCCGAAGGAGCCGAACCCGTTTGCCGTAAGGAGGGGCGCTATGTCTTCATAGATCACTTCATCTGATCACCCGCCTCGACCTCCTTCAAAGACGCGAGGTGCCGCTGGACGGCGTCGTGCGCGGTGGCCGCGGCGTGCTCGGGAGTCATGGACTCGCAGGCGAGCTCGTAGTGCCTCTGGAAGAGCTGCACGACCCTATCTGGCTTCGTGCCTGGCGGCTGGTAGGTGCCCGCCTCGCGCTCTGCTTTGATCTCCTGGAGCCTGCGCTGCTTACCCATACTTCGCAATCCCCCTCAGTGCCGCCTTCTTCATGTTCTCCGCGTACACCTTCCTCCACTGGTTGAAGGGGCCGGTGAGGAACTTCGGGCCCGTACCCGGCGTCGTCCAGTTGATCTTCAGATCCGGGTTGTCTGACTCGTCGGCATCCGGCTGGTCCGTCCGATCCATCATCTCGTGGACGAATACCGCGTAGGGGGCGGAGAAGCCCACTACGGACGAGTCCCGGATCAGGGTGTGATCGACGTAGCCCGATCGCCTCAGCTCCCCACGCTCCTTACCGGCACTCATGGGCGTTACCGGAAGAGCGACGGAGAGCAGGTGCTCGGCGCTCCTCTTCCTCTCGGCATCGAGGTTGCTCTTCGAGTCGTGGGCGGCCTTCTTGAGCTTGAGGGCGAGCTGTTTGCGGCCCTCTACGGAGACCTTCACGCTGCAGCTCCCATATCGACGTGCGCCACCAGTATGCAGCCGCACCTGGGGTGCAGCGGAGGCGCCTCCTCGAGGAGAGGCAAGCCCTCCGTCTGGCCCGTCATCGAGTACACCTTCCCGTCGAGGCGCTTGCACCGCTCGCAGGGCTCCCTCTGTCCGACTGTGGGCCTGGTCATCCACTTGACCGTGTCTATGCCGGCCTCGGCCAGGCGGTTCATCGTGGCCACACTGTTCGCCTCCTGGGCGGTCGTTGCGGCCACCATCGAGGTGTAGTCAGAGAGGGACCATCTCCGGCCCCGCCTATCCGTGAAGCCCTCCACGCCCCGGCTCCTGAGGTTCTCAGCGATTGCCTCGGCGTTAGCGGCCTCTCTCCTGCCCGCGAGCTGTCCCACGAGGATCTCCTGCAGTGAGACCTTCCTAAGAGTGTCCTCGGCCTGGCGGCCCACGTGGGCGATGGCGGCGTCCAGGTTGCCAGTGAGGGCGCTGTAGAGCTCTCTCGCAGCCCTCAGGTGTATTCCCCCGAGAGAGGGCGCTACGTCCCCTCCTGTGGTCCTGTGGGCACTCCTCAGGCCCTCACGGTAGCCGGCGACGACGAGATCCCACGCAGCGCCAGAGCCCTCGGTGCCAATGGTCTCCTTGCGCAAGTGGGCGAGGATGGCGCGGATCCCACTCAGGCGAGAGTTACGCTCCCGGACTAGCGAAGCTGAGGGGGCCGCGCCTCTTGCGATGGCCCTGAGGAGCTCCTTCTCAACGAGGGCCTCGGCATGGGTGAAGAGTGCGATCAGGGCGTTCAGCTCTGGCGAAGCCGGCATCAGACGGCGGCCTCGCAGCCGAGCCGTACGCCGTTCTTGGCGATGATCTCCTCGACGCGCCGTACCTCAGAGCCGTCCAGTTTGTCCTGTACGCTCACCGTAGCTTCCGTGAGGTAGGTCGTCTCCACGGCCACGTCTGTGCCCGTAGAGCTCCTCCTCACGCCCTTGCCGGGATCCTTCCTCACCTTGATCGTCTCGGGCGCTGAGTAGGTCGGTTTCCCGAAGCCGTCATTGCCTGTCTTGCGCTCGAGTGTTGCCTCCTGGCGCGCGAAGCCGCTGATGAGACTCACGCCTGCGTTCCTATCCGAAGGAGGTACGGGTCGAGAAGCCGAGACATCCGGCGCTCCAGTTGGCTCCTCTTCGGCTCTGAGTAGGAGACGGAGACCCTTCCCGCACCCTCGGAGCGTACCCCCGGCTCGTGTTCGATGGAGAGGGAGTAGGCCTTCAGTGCCACCCAGTCGAGGACGGCGTCGGGCATCTCCGGGGTTCCGGGATCCTCCCACAGCCTCAGGTAACGTGGCCAGTCACGCTCCTGTGACTCTTCCGCCCGGGCGCCGATGAAGGGGCTCATGGAGTCGAGCTCGTCCGAGGCGATCTCGGCGTCACCGTCGAGGATCTCCGCCTCGATGCCGAAGCGATCGGAGAGCCTGTCTATGATCTCGTCGGCCGTAAGGTAGGGAGTCAAGCTCACTGCTCCTTGATCTTGATCTTGATGGTGCGGTCGTCGATCTCCGGGGGCGTGGTGTCCGTCGTTATGCGGTTGGTCACCCTGTAGGTTGTCCCTTCAGTACCGCCGGAGAGCATGACCGTGGCCACCTTCTCGGTGTGCGAGTCAGCCACCTCTGTGAGCCCCTCGGGCACTAACCACTCGGAGCCACTGATGTTGTCGGTCCCGAGCCAGTCGGTCCAGTCGACCGAGTACCTCTTGTGCGCGTCCGGGTCCTTCTCGAATATCGGCACTGTCGCCACGTGCTCCTCCTAGCTTTCCCGGGACCTGGACTCAGCGCTTACCTTGAGCACCCTGGCCTCACCTTCTACGGTATGCGACCTCTCCTCGCCTGCTACCTTGTGTGCCCGGCCTTCTCTTGCCACGGCAAGCGTGCTCTCGACCTCGAAGACGTAGAGGATCTCGCCCGGGTGGGGCCAGAGCGGGAGGACTACGGCCGCGAGCTCCCCCGCGAAGTAGCTCGTGCCCGAGATCTCGCCGGCGAGAAGCCTCTCGACCTCGGCCGAGCCGACGTAGGCGTACTCTGCTGGTGCGGCGAGCCCCGCAAGGAGCCTCTCGACCTCGGCCCCGGCGCTCCAGTCTCTCGCTTCGGTGAGTAGCTCCCCCTCCAGAAGCCGCTCGACCTCGAGCGCGCCACCGTAGGCTTCGCCGGCGTCGCCGAGCATCGTCCCTCCGAGGATGACCGGCATGCCGCCAAGCGACCCGCTCCATACAGAGCTGCCAGAGAGCGCACCTGCGAGGGCCCTCGTGACCTCCGGTGCCGCCGTCCACGCTCCCGTACTCCCCTGCTCAGCGAAGCTCCCGGCGAGATCCTTGGCGACCTCCAGGGTGCCTGAGAAAGACGATACCCCCGCGAGTGATCCTGCAAGAGGCCTCTCGACGAGGAGCTCTCCGGAGAACGTAGAGGCTCCGGCCATCTGGCCAGCTAGGAGATCTGTGGACTCGAGCGGCGCATCTCCCCAGGGTGCCCCTCCGGACAGCTCGCCGGCGAGAGGCTTCGTCACCTCCAGCGCTCCGCTCCAGGAGGCTCCTCCGTGCATAGACCCGTCCAGATCCACAGGAGCGAGCACCTGTATG
>CADDZK010000264.1 GCA_902812425.1 Actinomycetota bacterium | reverse complement strand
CCTGCCAGGTGTCTACCTCCGTGGCGCCGTTCCAACTGACGTAGAGCGTTACCTTGCCTTCAGATCCAGCGTCGGCGACGACGGCGGGCTCGTCCTGCGGGTGTCCCTTCCACGGGAAGCGGAAGGCCCGGTAGGACTCGAGCTTGGGAGGCAAGCTGGCGTCGAAGAGCAGCTTCCCATCGTGACTGAACTCCGAGAAGTACGGCTCGCTCCCCCACCCGACGAAGACGTTGCCGTTGGGCAACACCTGCACGTTGCCCTGCGTATCCGAGAATATCCCGTCGGGATGGGTGTACTCGCCGATGAGGGTGGCCGTCATGGCATCTTCGTCGACCTCGACCACGATGCCGCGAGACTGCGCGTCCTTATGCACCCTACCATTGTCGAAGATCGTGAGGATGCCGTCGGGATGGCGACGGGCGTCGTGCTGGTAGTCCGTCCTGGCACCATATCCTATATCGAAATCACTCTTCTTGCCGCCCAGACGCCAGGCGATCTCACCGGTCTTGCGGTTGACCTTGTAGACGGTGGAGGTCCTGCGGGCGGAGATCGTCAGGTACCCGTCGGGGTGTGGGTCTATGGAGTTTATGTGGAAGTAGTCGAAGGAGCCTTCCTGATCCGCTTTCGGCTGGTAGTAAGACTCGTCGAGCTCGACGTGATCCAGGCTGTGCCACTCGAAGAGAACCTTGCCGGTCTCGATGTCGACCTCCTGGGCGATCCCGTCGAGCACAACGCCGTCCACCGGACCACCAACACCAGAGAGGTCCCTCTCTACTTTGCTGTAGATGGTGATAAGCGCTGTATCCTCCGGCGTGATGATGAACTCGTGGTGGTCGCCCTGGTAGCCGTTGCCGGCTTTGACCCTGGTTATCTCCCGATAAGAGTGGTCCATGATCACGTACTCACCCTGGCCGTAGCCCGTATGGTGACCCTCCCACCAGGTGAGCACCGTCTCGCCCTTGTATGTCTGCACCCTGAAATTGAAAGCGTCCCTTGCAGCGTCCCCTGCAAGGGGATGAAACCATACCGGCTGCCCGTCCTCGTCTACGATCAAGGGAGCGTCTTCGCTGGGACCGCTCGCCCCCGGCTCCTCCTTAGGGGAGACGAAGATGTAGCCTGGCGTGGCATCTGGCGAATTCATATTTATCCTGACGACGGGCGGACGGAGATCCGGGCGCGAGCGGAAGGCCATCGCCTCTCCGGGTGGCTGGGGCGCCGCGGTCGCCTTGGTGCGTGCGGTCGGCTCGCAGCCAAGGGAGCCGGTCAGGGCGATCCAGGCTGTACCGGCCGTGAGGGCCCCGAGGAACCTTCGACGCGTGATGCCCACTCTCAGCCTCTCATTCCTCCGCTCACCCAAATCTACCCTCTCGTCTCTCGCCAACGTTGCTGTACCTGACGGGACAAAGCCCCGTCGCATACTACATCCGGTCTGTCAAAGAGTCTCTGCGGGCACGAGCGCCTTGTGCGCGCACTCTCTTCTCGGGTCGGCCCGAACACGCAGATATTCTATGAAAAGGCGAAGATTTGCAAGATCAGAGGCCCATGACGCCGTTTGCCGTCATACCCGACCGGCCCGAGTTCTCTGCCCACCCTCATGGCTACGAAGCCGGGATACAGATGACCGCACGAAAGCTCACACCCGGTGCTGAAGACCGGTACTTTGCGTCAGACGCGGATACGTCTCGCTAGACGATCGTCAACAAGATCTCCTCGACGGTGGTGATACCATGGCCAGCCTTTACGAGGCCGTCCTCCTTGAGCGGGATCATGCCCGCCTTCTTCGCGACGTGTGCGATTTCGTCGGCGGATACACCACGCGGGATCAAACTCCGTATCTCCTCGTCCACAACCATCATCTCGTAGATGCCTATGCGTCCCCTGTACCCCGTCCCCCCACACCGCTCACAGCCGACGGCCTCGTAGAAGTCCCTCTTCACCTCAGCGAAACGCTCGAGGGGGAACCCGATCTCTTCGAGGGTCGCTTCTTCTACCTCCACGGGCCGCTTGCACCTCTCGCAGAGCCTCCTCGCAAGCCTCTGGGCTATAACGCAGTCAACCGCCGATGCCGTAAGAAATGGCTCGACACCCATGTCGGTCAGGCGTGTTACGGCGGCAGGGGCGTCGTTGGTGTGCAGCGTGGCGAGGACGAGGTGTCCCGTCAGGGCGGCCTCGACGCTGGTCTTGGCGGTCTCCTGGTCCCTTATCTCCCCGATCATCACGACGTCGGGGTCTGCACGCAGGATGCTCCTGAGTCCAGAAGGGAATGTCAGGCCGATCCTGGGATTTACCTGGACCTGGTTGATGCCTCGCATCCTGTACTCGACGGGATCCTCGATGGTAATTACGTTCTTCTCGGATGAGTTGATCTCCCCGAGGGTTGCGTAGAGGGTTGTGGACTTGCCGCTACCAGTCGGCCCTGTAACGAGCACCGTCCCGTAGGGTCGCCTGAAGATCTCCTCGTACCTCTTTATCATCTTCCTTGAGAACCCGAGACCTCGAAGGTCGGCGTAGAGATTCGCGTTGTCGAGCAGCCTAAGCACGACCTTCTCGCCGAAGGTCGTCGGCAACGTGGAGACCCTCAGATCCATCTTCCTGTCTTCAAGCCTCACCGAGAAACGCCCGTCCTGAGGCAGACGACGTTCTGCTATGTCGAGGCCGGCGAGAACCTTCAGACGCGCCACGGCCCCGCTCTGAAGTGCTGGCGGCACACTCATGACCTCCCTCAATCTTCCGTCTACCCGGAAGCGCACCGCCAGGTCCCCGTCGCGGGGCTCAAGGTGTACGTCGGAGGCGCCATCACCGGCGGCCCGACGCAGTATAGAACCCACCAGCCTGACGGTGGGCGCCCCCGATGAACCCTGATCCTCCCGCAGCTCTACCTCCGTGCGATCCCGCTCCGGCGACCCCGTATCCGCCTCCTCGAGGAGCTCGGCCACCCCATCATCTGTGCCAAACAATTCGCCGAAGACCCGCCGCAGGTCACTCTCGAGGGCGACCAGGGGAGTTATGGGGTAGCCCGAGAGCATCCTCAGGTCCTCGAGCGCGTGGAGGTTTGTCGGGTCTCTCATGGCGACGACGAGCCGCCCACCATCGACGCGCAGCGGCAGCATCCCGTAGCGGCGCAGAACCCTCCTGTCCACGAGACCTGCCGCCTCAGGGTCAACGTCACCTGCGGACAGGTTGGTGAATTCGAGACGCAACCTGCGGGCGAGGGCCTTCGCGAGGTCCTCCTGGCCGACGTAGCCTAGGGAGAGGAGTGTCAGCCCCAGCTCCTGTTGTTGACGCTTTCCGAGCCGAAATGCTTCCTCGAGCTGCTTGCCGGTGATCACCCCTTCGGAGACGAGGATCTCCCCGATCCCTCGCGAATAAACCGGCGGTGGCGGGCTCCTACGAGAGCGCATCGTCCGGCGGCGGAACGGGCGCGCCCCTATAGGGCTTCGCGAGGCTGCAATTTCGCCGTGCGGGCGTTCCGGTGCAGAACGTGGACGCCGCAAGGCCTTCCGGTCTCTGGAGGTGACCTGCGTCGAAGGGGGTCCCGACCGTACCTTCTGAGAGTAGCGTTGCGCTCAGGCTCATCCCGAATCCCTGGGGCCAAAACCGACACAAGGGTTATCGGCGTACGCATTCGAAACTTGAGTACCCGTCTGCGGTAGAGGCGCGGGCCGCGGATGCTATCCGTCCTAGCGTCCGGCTTTCGCCTTCGCCCGGAGAAAATCATCGTAGTTACTGGTGAAGTAGTGCTCTTTCCCGTCGGCTTTGAGAACGTAATAGAGGTAGTCCGTCTGGGCGGGGTTCAGCGCTGCCTGCAGAGACTCGCGGCTCGGGCTGCATATAGGCCCTGGTGGCAGGCCCTTGTTCTCGTAGGTGTTGTACGGCGAGTCTATCTTCAGGTCGGCCAGCGAAAGGTTCGCCTTCGGCTTCTTGAGCGCGTACTGGATCGTGGCGTCGATCTGGAGCGGCATGCCCCGGCGCATGCGGTTGTAGATCACCGACGCTACCAGCGGCTTCTCCTGTGGGCTGGCGGCTTCCTTCTCGATGAGAGAGGCCACGATCACGAGCTGGTACTCCGAGAGGTTGAGCCGCTTCTTCGCGCCTGCGATGTCGAGATCCTGGGTTTCGAGCAGGTACTGTTCGAGGAGCCTGTCGACTATCTGCCTGGCTGTAACGCCCTTCTCGAAGTCGTACTTGGCTGGGAAGAGATATCCTTCCGTGGTCTTGATGGCGGGATCGTCGAGGAAGGCGTACCCGTAGTCGGTCCTGCGGGCGGCCTCTTCGAACACCTTGGTGGAGACGTCGCTGTCGGCGGCGACGGTCTTTGCGGTCTCCTCGAGGGTCAGCCCCTCCGGTATCGTGACCACGATCGTCGGGGCGGCATCACCCGCGGTCAATTTGTGGAGGATCTCATCGCTGTCCTGGCCGGGCTCGAAGGTGTAGCGCCCGGTCTTTATCTCCGTCCCATACCCTTCGTAGCGGGCCTGCAGCTTGAAGACGAAGGCGCTCTTTATGACCCCGGCCTCTTCGAGCTTTGTGGCGACGGTAGAGAGCGTATCGCCCTTGACCACCTCGACCCTGACCGGCTCCTCGCTGGCCCGCCCGCTCTCACCTCCCGTGGCCGCCGAGTATATGAGGTATATAGCTCCCAGAACGGCCAGTAAGAGCAGGATGCCGAGCACGGTCGGCCCAGCGTTCGAACGGCGTTTGCGGCGGGCCCTTCTGGACTCGGAGAGCTGGAGGGCGTCGAGGCGTGCCTCCAGTTCCTCACGGTCCCGACGTTTGCTCTTGTCGTAGCGCCTCAAAGGTTCCCCCTCGCTTCGAGGTACTCCTGCAGCATGCGGGCAGCCGCCAGGTGATCCACCCTCACAGCCCCCTTCCTCTTGCCGCCCGTCCCCCTGCCGCGGCTACCTGCGACGGCGAGACGGGTCGTGAGCCGCTCGTCCCACTCCACGAACCGTACGCCGGGGAACTCTTTTTTCAGGGTGTCCAGTGTAGCCAAAACTTTGCGGGCCTGGAAGCCGACCTCTCCGCCGAGCGTCCTCGGCACCCCGACGAGGACCTCGCTTACGCCCTCTCGATCCACGAGCCGACAAAGGTAATCGGTGAGATCCCCGCTCGGCACCACGTCGAGAGGGGTAGCTATTACGCCTGCGGGATCAGAGAGGGCGACGCCTGTGCGTACCTCTCCAAGGTCGAGGGCAGCAACGCGCCCGCGGTCGGCCTGCGACAGGGCTTACTCCGTGTCCGCGAGACGCTGGCCGAGGATCTCGCGTACCCTCGCGAGGGCGTCGGGGATGGCCTCGAGGTTGCCGCCGCCGGCCTGGGCCATCGTCGCGCCACCGCCGCCGCCACCACCTAGCACCCCGGAGACCTCGCGCACCAGCTCCCCGGCCTCGACTCTCTGCGAGACCTCGGGATGGAAGTTGGCGACGAGCACGGCCTTGCCCCCCAAAGCGGCGGCGAGCACCACCGCAGAAGGACTCCCCAGACGGTTCTTGACGTCGTCGGAGATCTGGCGCAGCCCCCTGACGTCGGCGGCGACGACCTGGCCCGTCACCACCCTCGTGCCGTTGACCTGCTGGGCGCCCTCTACGAGGTCGCCGACCTCTTCGAGGCCCTGCCTGAGGGTCTGCTCCCTGGCGGCTTCACGCGACGCCTGCACCTCTTTGCGCAGCCTGCCAACCGCCTCGGGTAGCTCTTCGATCTCGACCTTCAGGACCTCGG
>CADDZK010000263.1 GCA_902812425.1 Actinomycetota bacterium | reverse complement strand
GGTCGTGAGGTAGAGGGAAGCCGGCTCCGAGGATGGCATCTCGGTCGGACGCGGAGGCTTCCGCCTTTTGAGCGGCGGCGCAGCCGTGGCCGGGCTCGCGGCCGCTGGCGTCGGACGTATGCTCGCCGGCGGGACCGCCACGGAGGCGTCGAAGCCCAAGAAGTTGAAGCTACCCGAAACGCCGGCCAATAAGCCATCAGGGAACGGTGGGGAAGAGGAGGCGCAGAGAGGCGAGCAGCAAAGTGCTAAGAGAGCCGTGACGCACGAGACCCTGCCTCCGCCTCCCAAGGACGCCTCCATAGACGTGGCCGGGATGCCGAAGCTGATCACACCCGCAAGCAGCTTCTACCTGATAGATACCGAGCTCACTTCGCCGAGGATTGACGTGAACAACTGGAAGCTCTCGGTGAAGGGCGCGGTGGATAACCCGGTCGAGTTCTCCTACAAAGACCTCCTCGGCATGTCCACCCGCGAGGCGGACATTACGCTCTCGTGCGTCTCGAACACGGTCGGCGGCGGGCTGGTCTCGAACGGACGCTGGACGGGGGTGCTCCTCTCCGACGTGCTCAAGGAGGCGGGCGTGAGCCGGGACAGGATCACACGCGCCTCCCGTCAGCTCGTAGGCCGCAGCGTGGACGGCTTTACGACGGGCTTCAAGACGGACATCGCCCTCGACGGCCGCAACGCGCTGGTAGCCTTCGGCCTGAACGGCAGTGAGCTCCCCGTAAAGCACGGCTACCCCGTCCGCCTCGTCGTCCCAGGCCTCTACGGCTACGTCTCCGCGACCAAGTGGCTCACCGAGATAGAACTCACCAACTGGAACTTCGACGCGTACTGGATCCAACGCACCTGGTCGAAGGAAGGCCCGATCAAGACCCAGTCCCGTATAGATACCGTCGAAGACGGCGACTACCTCTCCCCGGGAAAGAACCCGATAGGCGGTGTCGCCTGGGCACCCCACCGCGGCATCGAGAAGGTCGAGGTCTCGACAGACGGCGGCCAGACCTGGAATAAAGCCCGCCTGGCCAGGCAGCTCGCCGAGGATACCTGGCGCCAATACGTCTACGACTGGGACGCCACACCCGGCGATTACACCATCCAGGTGCGCGCAACAGACGGCAACGGAGATACCCAGACAGCCTCAGAGGCCCCTCCACATCCCTCTGGCGCTACCGGCTACCATACTATCGGCGTATCAGTGGGCTGAAAAACTCCCCAATCTTGCCCGGAGATCGCTCAATACGAGCCTTCAACTGAAACTTCAGGGTCAGATATATATCGGACATAGCGAATATTTAGACGCTGAGATGCCGATCTGTAATCAAAGTGTTTCCGTTACGTTACGGAACCGTAACATAACGGCAAGCCTCCTGTAACAGGCTAAGGGTAAGATTCAGCTTAAACCGAGCCCCGGCCGATGGAACCGTTCCCCCCTCCAGATTCCATCGGTCGGGACGGTCTTTTTTTATGGGTTATTCTGATCGGGGGCTGAATCCTCCGCCCCGGCCTTCTTATTTGTTAACGTACAGGGATGAAGGTCAACGAGCTTCACGGGTTCGACCTCTCGCCTTCCGAGGCCAGGAGGTTACAGGAGGAGCTGGCGTCTCGGGTGGAGGTGGGACCTGCGCTGGACCTCTCCGGGGTGCGCCACGTAGCCGGGGCTGACGTCTCCACGCAGGGGGAGATGGCTTACGCCACGGTCGTCGTGCTCGAGTTCCCAGGGCTCTCTGTTGTGGAGGTACGAGGCTTCGAGGCCCCGCTCTCGTTCCCGTACGTACCGGGGCTTCTCTCTTTCAGGGAGATACCTCCCCTGGTCGGGGCGCTAAAGAAGGTAGGGACGGAGGTAGACGTGCTCATCCTGGACGCCCAGGGGCGCGCGCACCCCCGCAGGATGGGTCTGGCCTCGCACCTCGGACTCTTCCTCGACGTTCCCACGGTCGGGTGCGCCAAGAGCCGGCTCGTCGGCAGCTTCGATGAGCCTGGGAGGGAGAAAGGGAGCGCCACCGACCTCGTGCATCGCGGGGAGGTCGTCGGCAGGGTACTCAGGACAAGGGAGAGGGCCTCTCCCGTCTACGTCTCCGTAGGAAACAGGATCGACCTGAGGAGTTCCGTCGAGCTGGTGCTCGCGTGCTGCACCAGGTACAGGTTGCCCGAGAGTACGCGGCAGGCGCACAACGCCGCCAACAGGTTGAGGCGCGGGGAGAACCCTGACCGCTCCCCGCGCTTGCTGTAGCGCCGGTCGCAGAGTGATGTTAAGTTAGTCGCTGTGGCACATCTATATACAAGAAAGTTACGTAGAAAGCTGCAGAAGCTGTAGATTCGGGAAAGGGGTCAGCTTTGGCACGGGTACAGGAGTCGCGGACGATAAGCCGCAGCCACTTCTTGAGGTTGAGCGCGGCGGGTTTCACCGGGGCGGCGTTGCTCGGCGTAGCGGGTTGCGGCGGTGGGACTATCTCCGGCGGTGGCGGAGGCGCGGGCGGCGGGGGAGGCGGCAACACCTTCATCTTCGGGCGTGGTGCTGACTCGGTTACCCTGGATCCCGTCAATACCACGGACGGCGAGTCCTTGCGGGTTACACGTCAGATCTTCGACGGCCTCCTCGACTTCGCGCCGGAGAGCACCGACCTCATACCGGCGCTCGCGACCGAGATACCCAAGCCGGAGAACGGCGGGCGCGCCTATACCTTCAAGCTCAGGCAGGGCGTCAAGTTCCACGACGGCTCCCCCTTCAACGCAGATGCCGTCAAGTTCAACTTCGACCGCTGGCGCGACAGCAAGAACCCCTACCACAAGGGTGGTGGTGGACAGAGCGAGAACTTCGCCTACTACGTGGGCCAGTTCGGGGGCTTCGACGACGACTCCGTCATCACGAGCGTGGATGCCGTCGACGAGTACACCGTGCGCATCAACCTCAAGCAGCCGCAGGGACCCTTCCTCAAGAACATCGCCATGAGCCCGTTCGGCATAGGCTCCGTTAAGGCTATAAAGGACAACGTAAACGATTTCTGGCAGAACCCTATAGGGACGGGACCCTTCAAGTTCGTGCAGTGGAACAGGGGCTCGACCATCGAGCTCGCGGCCAACAAAGACTGGTGGGGATCTGACGTACCCGCCTCGGAGGGAGGTGGCGGTCCCGAGGTGGACAAGGTCGTCATACGCTCCATCCCTGACAACACCTCCCGTGTTGCGGCGCTGACGGGTGGCGAGCTCTCCGCCGCTGACGGGCTCACCCCCGATGACGTCCCCTCCGTCAAGGACGCGGGGCTCAAGGTCGAGTTCAGGCCGCCCCTCGATATCGGCTACCTGGCGATGAACGTGCAGAAAAAGCCCTTCGACGACGTCAACGTGCGCAAGGCCATCTACCAGGCCATAGACATGGAGAAGATCGTAAAGGCCTTCTTCGGGGACACCGGGCAGATCGCGACCACCTACATGCCGCCGACCGTCCCGTTCTGGAACTCCAGCATCCAGCGTTATCCCTTCGACCCCGAGAAGGCCAAGCAGATGCTCAAGGATGCAGGACAGGAAAATCTGCAGACGGAGCTCTGGTACATGCCGATCCCACGTCCTTACATGCCCGACGGCAAGGGTATAGCCCAGGCGATGCAGCAGGACCTCAAGAAGGTAGGCGTAAACGCCAAGCTCGTCACCTACGAGTGGGGAACATATCTGGAGAAGACCGGCGAGGGCGACCACCCGATGTGCCTGCTCGGCTGGACGGGGGACAACGGCGACCCCGACAACTTTCTCAACGTCCTCCTCGGCAGCGCGAGTGCCACCCCGACGGACGCGCTCAACGTCGCCTTCTACAAGAACCCCGCCGTAGACAAGCTGCTAAAGCAAGGCCAGACAAGCATCGACGAGAACGTGCGCAAGCAGGCCTACATGAAGGCGCAGGAGCTCCTGGTCCAGGACGCCCCGTGGGTGCCCATCGCCTACGCCAAGCCTCCTCTGGGCTTCCAGAAGGACGTACACGGTTACCAGGCGAGCCCGACGGGCGGTGAGGCTTTCAACACCGTCTCCCTCGGCAAGTAGAGCAGGTTTGAGTCGTCGTCTCCGATGAGGTATCTGACTCTCGTGTAGGAGGTTCGGGCCCTGCTAGAGTTCGTCGGGCGCAGGATATTGCAGATCATCCCTGTACTGCTCGGGGTGTCCATCGTGGTGTTCTTCATGGTGCGCGCGATCCCCGGCGACCCCGCCCAGCTGCTCCTCGGCCAGCAGGCGACCAAGGCGCAGGTCGAGCGCGTCAGGGAGAACATGGGCCTCGACAAGCCCATCTTCGTCCAGTACGGGCTCTTCCTCGTTGACGCGGTCCAGGGGGATCTGGGCGACTCCATAGTGACGGGACGTCCCGTGACGACGGAGCTCGCCGAGCGCTTCCCGGCCACGCTGGAGCTCACGGCCTTCGCCATGCTCGTAGCCGTACTCGTCGGGGTGCCCGTCGGGGTCATCTCGGCGGTCAAGCAGTACTCGATCCTGGACAAGGCTACCTCTGTGCTCGCCCTCACGGGGATTAGCATGCCCATCTTCTGGCTCGCGATGATCCTCATCGTGATCTTCTTCGTCAACCTGGGATGGTTGCCCTTCCCTGGACGCCTGAGTACCGACGTCTCCATCCCGGCCATAACCGGGCTGGTGCTCGTCGACTCGCTCCTGTCGCTGAACTTCGCGGCGTTCTGGGACGGGCTGTTGCACCTCATCATGCCGGCTATAGCGCTCGGGACCATCCCGATGGCGGTGGTGACGCGCATGACCCGCTCCAGCATGCTCGAGGTCATGAACGAGGACTACGTAAGGACGGCCAGGGCCAAGGGGGTCGTCCCCTGGCTGGTCATCTCCAAGCACGCCCTCAGGAACGCCATGCTGCCGACGGTGACGGTGATCGGGCTCCAGGTGGGCCTGCTTATGGGTGGGGCGGTCATTACGGAGACGATCTTCTCCTGGCCCGGGATAGGCTACATCGCCTATCAATCCGTCAACCAGCGTGACTACGCCATGATCCAGGGCGTGGTCCTCTACGGGGCCGCGCTCTTCGTACTCGTGAACCTGCTCGTGGATATCCTCTACGCGGTTCTCGACCCGAGGGTGAGGTACTAGGCGTGGCCGAGGCGCAACTCCAGCAGGACGCGGCGACCGCCCCAGGCGTCGAGACGCGAAGCCGCCGCCAGGACTTCGTGCGCGTCTTCTTCTCCAACCGCCTGGCAGTCTTCGGGACGGCGGTCATAAGCGTCTTTATACTGATGGCGATCTTCGCGCCCCTGGTCGCACCCTACGACCCGCTGCAACAGGATCTCGCCGCCAAGTTCGCCGGTCCGAGCGCGGCGCATCCGTTCGGGCAGGACGAGCTGGGTCGGGACATCCTCTCGCGTGTGATCTACGGCGCCAGGATCTCGCTCTCCGCAGGACTCGCCGCCGTGGCGATCTCCACGGCCCTGGGTACCCTCGTAGGGCTGGCGGCTGGGTACTTCGGAGGCTGGTCCGACTCCGTGCTCATGCGGCTGATGGACGTCTTGCTCGCCTTCCCGAGCATCCTGCTCGCGATCGTCATCGTCTCCATCCTCGGGCCGAGCCTGGCGAACGCCATGTTCGCCATCGCCGTCGTGTACCTGCCGCAGATAGCCAGGGTCGTGCGCTCGGCGGTCATCTCCGTCAGGGAGCGCGACTACATCGAGGCCGAGCGCGCTCTCGGCGCCGGAAACGGACAGATCATCTTCTCCGGCGTGCTGCCTAACAG
>CADDZK010000262.1 GCA_902812425.1 Actinomycetota bacterium | reverse complement strand
CCAGGCCTACGGTCTCAGCAAGCGGCTTCTGCACCTTTCGGCCAGCACGGACCTCGAGAGCGGCCTCTTCGCCGAGAGCCTGGCGCAGAGCCTGCTCGTCGGTACGGAAGACCACAAGGAGGGCGTCCGTGCCGCGCGCGAGCGGCGCGCGCCCTCGTTTACGGGGAGGTAGCGGGTGGGCCATCTACTCCCGTTCGAAGACAAGAGGCCCGTGGTGGCAGACGATGCTTTCATAGCGCCGACCGCGGTCCTCATCGGGGACGTCGTGGTGGAGGAGGGCGCTAGTGTCTGGTTCGGGGCTGTCTTGCGGGGAGACTTCAACAGGATAGTCGTGGGGTGTGGTACCAGTGTCCAGGACAACTCGGTTATACACACCAACGAGGACCTGCCGACCATAATCGGTTCCAACGTCACCGTTGGGCACCTCTCGCTCCTGGAAGGGTGTGAGATCGAGGACGGGGCTCTGATCGGCATGGGGAGCATCGTGCTCAACCGGGCCCGCGTCGGCAGGCGGGCGATGCTGGCCGCTGGGAGCGTGGTGAGGGAGAACCAGGAGGTGCCGCCGGAGGTCCTCGCTGCGGGAGTGCCCGCCGAGGTCAAGAAGGACCTTGGCGGTGCCTCCTCGGAGTGGGTCGAGATGGCGGCCCGCGAGTACCAGTCGCTGCGGCTGAAGTACACGGGAAGGCCGGAGTACTCGGTGAGCGAAATCGGAAAAGGAGATGCCTAGAAGATGGCGCAGATACTGATCAACGGCGAACAGGTCCAGGCGAAGAGCGGCGAGGAGATGCCCGTCGTCAACCCCGCGACCGAGGAGGAGTTCGACGCGGTCCCCAAGGGCGGCGCTGACGAGGTAGACGCCGCGGTTTCAGCGGCGAAGGAAGCGTTCAAGGAGTGGTCGAAGAAGGACCCCGATGACCGCGCCCAGCTGATGCGGGCCGGGATAGCGAAGATCCAGGAGAACGGCAAGGAGATAGCGCAGCTCCTGGTACGCGAGCAGGGCAAGCCCTTCTCCGAGGCGATGGGGGAGCTTCACCACTTCCTGCACGGCATGAACTACTACGCCGACCTCGCGAGCAAGATCGAGGGTACCTACGCGACGTTGCCCTCGGCGCTCGGCAGAGCCTACGGCATGGTGGTCAAGAAGCCTATTGGCGTGTGCGCCGCCATCGTACCTTACAACTTCCCGCTGACCTTGATGGGAACCAAGGTCGGACCCGCTTTGGCCGCTGGCAACACCATCGTCGTGAAGCCCGCCGAGACGACGCCCCTGGCCACGCTGCGCGTCGCCGAGCTGATGCAGGAGGCTGAACTCCCTCCGGGGGTACTCAACGTAGTAACGGGACCTGGCAAGGAGGTCGGAGAGGCGCTCGCCACCCACCCCGACGTAAGAAGGGTCGCCCTCACGGGTAGCACGCAGACGGGGCGCAGGATCATGGAGCTCGCAGCCCCCCTCTTCAAGCGCGTCTCGGCGGAGCTCGGCGGGTCCGACCCCGTGATCGTCTTCCCCGACGCCGACGTTGACGCCGCCGTGCGCGGCATTAACATAGGCCGCTTCTTCAACGCGGGACAGGCCTGCCTCGCGGCTAAAAGAGTCTACGTCTTCGACGAGGTCTACGAAGAGTTCATGGAGGGCATCACCAAGAGGGTCACCCGCTACGAGCTCGGCGACGGGATGGAGAAGGCGGAGAAGCCCAAGATAAGGATGGGCCCACTGAACGCCGCCAAGCACCGCGACCTCCTGGCCGACCAGCTTCAGGACGCGGTCGACGGGGGCGCGAAGGTGGCCGTCGGGGGCAACGGACACAACGGCAAGGGCTACTTCTTCGAGCCGACCGTGATCGAGAACGCCCCGCACGGCAGCCGCGTGGTGCGCGAGGAGACCTTCGGGCCGCTCCTGCCCGTCTTCAAGGTCAGCGACGTGGACGAGGCGATAAGGCTCGCCAACGACTCGCCATACGGCCTCGGCTCCTCGGTCTACACGCACAACGTAAAGTGGATCCACCGCGCCTCCCAGGAGATAGAGGCAGGTATGACCTGGGTCAACCAGCTCCACTTCGGCTACGACGAGCTCCCCTTCGGCGGCGTGAAAGAGTCTGGCATAGGACGCGAACACGGCAAAGAGGCCATCGAACACTACCTGGAGCAGAAGTCCGTCGTCGTGGGAGGATTGGAGTAAGGCTTCAGGTGTCAGTAACCGAGGGTGGCGACGAGCTTGGCGCGTATGAGTGGCCTCCACCGGGAGACACGCGACTTCGCCAGCCGGGTGCGTCTTGCGCAGATGCGCCCGTCCCGCACCACCTGATGCCTGACATCTGAAGCCTCAAGAAAGGAGCGAAGCGAATGGCCGTCGAGTATTCGAGGGAAGGCAACGTAGGGTACATCACCCTGGACAGGCCGCCGGCGAACAGCTACGACCTCTCGTTCATGGAGGAGCTTGGCGGGTGCGTGCGCTCCGCGGCCGAGGACGACGGGGCTGGGGCCGTGATCCTGCGCAGCAGCAGCGAGAGGTTCTTCTCCGCGGGGGCAGACATCAAGGCGTTCAACGCCAACAGCGTCGATGAGAACATGCGTATGATCCGACGGGCCCACGAGGGACTCTCCGAGATAGCACGCACCCCGAAGGTGTTTATCGCCCAGATCGGGGCGACCGCCCTCGGAGGCGGGCTGGAGATGGCCCTGGCCTGCGACCTTCGCTTCGGCGCAGAGGGCGAGTACGTGCTCGGTCTGCCGGAGGCGACCCTCGGTCTCCTCCCAGGCAACGGCGGCACCCAGCGCCTGCCGCGTCTTATCGGGGTGAGCAGGGCCCTCGACCTCATGGTGACGGGGCGCACGATCTCACCCTACGAGGCCCACGAACTCGGTATCCTCGACCGGCTGTTCCCCGCGGACGATCTGAAGGAGGAGACCCGCAAGTACGCCGAGAGGCTCGCCGGCGGCGCGAGTGAGGCCATCGGGTCCATAAAGCTCGCCGTCTACGGCGGTATCGAAAGACCGCTCGACGAGGGCCTAGAGACCGAGCGCACGCTCGTGGAGCCGCTGTTTGACAGCGAGGACGCCAGAGAGGGCATCTCCGCGTTCATGGAGAAGCGCAAGCCGGAGTTTAGTAGGTAAGCTGTAACAATTTGCTCCCCTAAGGTACAATCTGGCACATGGGAGGTGAGAGAACGTTGGCCGCATCGGACAGCCTGATCCGTGGTTCAGACCACGACGGCGAGGCGCTGGCGCCGAAGCAGGCGCGCCTGATACGCAGCGCCTACAAGGTGATGGGCGAGAAGGGGCTGAACGGCCTCTCCCTGCAGGACGTGGCCGACGAGGCCGGGGTCAGCAAGGCCATCCTACCCTACTACTTTGAGTCCAAGGAGAACCTGACGCTCCTGACCATGCGCTGGGTGCTTGCCCGTGTCGCGGGGCGCATCCGCGAGGCGATCGCGGGTGCTAACTCCCCCGAGGAGAAGGTCTCGGCGATGATCGACGCCATCTACGTGAGCCCCGAGTCCAACCGCAGGTTCTATCTGGTCTTCTTCGACTTCCTTGGCTACGCGGCCCGCAACGACCGCTTCGCCGACGTCGGCGCTACCTTCCACGAGATCTGCAACGGCCTCTACGCCGAGGTGATAAAGCATGGACAGGAGGAGGGTGTCTTCCACAACGTCGATGCGAGCGAGGGCGCGACGGTAGTGCGGGCCCTGGTCGACGGGCTGTTCACGCAGTGGATACAGGATAAGGACTGGGAGAAGGCCCACGCCGAGTGTCGCGAGGTGTGCAAGCACTCCGTGCTGACCTACCTGACCGCCGGTGCCTGAAGGGTTCACGGTCCCGTGAGCGTAGCTCCCTCCTCTCTGGGCACGCAGCCCATCGGCGAGACCTCACGCGTCTCTGAAGGCGTCTACCAGGTCAAGCTGCCAGTACCGTTCCCCCTGAAGTTCGTCGCCTCGTACCTCGTCGAGGGTCGCGAGGGCTGGACCGTCATAGACCCAGGCTTTGATTACCCGCCGGCCCGCGAGGCCTGGGAGGCCGGCGCCGCCGAGGCTGGATTGGACCTTGATGGGGACGTCGAGCGGATAATAGTGACGCACCTGCACCCGGATCACATAGGGCTAGCCCGCTGGTGCGAGGAGCGAAGCGGGGCGCCCGTCTGGATGCTCGAAGGGGAGATAGAGAACGCCCGCCACCTCTGGGACCCCGAGAGGGGGACGGAAGATTTCGTGCGTTACCTGATGCGCAACGGCATGGACGCACAGACGGCGGGGGCGACTGCGGGGACCACGCGACTCGGCGTCCGCCTGCCCGAGCGCCTGCTCCCGCTGCGGGCGGGGGACACTATCGAGCTCGGCAGCGGCGAGGCGCGGGTGGTGCACACTCCGGGACACTCGGATTTCCACTTCGTGCTGCACGACGAGCAACGTCGGCTCCTCTTCGCCGGGGACCACCTGCTGCTCGAGATCACACCCAACATCGGGTTGTGGACGTACACGGCCCCGCACCCCCTCCGGCGCTACCTCGACTCCCTCGAAGGGTTGCGGGGCCTGGAGGTCGACCTCGTCTTCCCGGGGCACGGCCCGCTCTTTCACGACCTTGACGGACGCATCGACGAACTCCTCGCGCACCACGAGGAGCGCCTCTCTGTGATGCTCGCCGCCTTCGACGGGAGACCGCTGACGCCCTTCGAGGTCGCGCGCCGCGTCTTCCCCGACGACCTCACGGACCACCAGCTCCGCTTCGCCCTCGCCGAGACGCTCGCCCACCTCGAGTACCTCGCCGATGAGGGGAGTGTAGAGCGCCTGGAGGGGGACCTGGCGAGCTACCGTACCGTATAGTGCTGCCCGGCTCCGAGGAACACGCGAGGCTCATAGAGACGGCGCGGGGAGAGCGCCCCGCGGAGCTCTTCGTGCGCGGCGGCACCATAGCCAACGTTTACTCCGGCGAGCTGCACGAAGGCAACGTCGCCGTCACGGCGGGCCGCGTGGCCTACGTCGGCGCAGGAGAGCGGGCTATAGGCCCGGAGACCGAGGTCGTCGAGGCTGAGGGCATGATCGTCGCCCCTGGGTACGTGGAGGCGCACTTCCATCCCTGGGTCCTCTACAACCCGGTGAGTCTCGTAGAGGGTGTGCTGCCGCTCGGGACTACCACCGTCGTCGCCGACAACCTCTTCTTCTTCATGCAGATGGGCACCGAGGGTTTCGCGAGGATGGCCGACGACCTGCAGGGATTGCCGCTCCTGTACCTGTGGATGGCACGCCTCGTCTCCCAGGCGAAGTTCCCCGGCGAGGAGGAGATGTTCGCGCTCGAGAAGGTCGAGCCCCTCCTGCATCGCGACGACGTCATAGGGACGGCCGAGGTCACGCGCTGGCCCGCTCTCGCGGCGGGGGAGCGGGGCCTGATCTCCGGCATCCGTGCCGCGAAGGCCCTCGGCAAGATCGTGGACGGACACACCGGAGGCGCCTCCGAAGTGCGCCTCCAGCCAGTCGCTGCGGCAGGGATAGACGCCGACCACGAGGCGATAACGAAACAAGAGGTCCTGAACCGCCTGCGGCTGGGCATCTGGACGATGCTCCGCAACAGCTCCCTGCGCCCCGACCTGCCAGAGCTCCTGCGCGCGGTCACCGAGGATGGGGTGAGCACGCAGCGCCTCATCATGACGACCGACGGCCCAGCCCCCGAGTTCATCGCCGAGTACGGCCTCGTTGACGGTATGCTCCGCGTCGCCGTCGAACAAGGCGCGTCGCCGATGCAGGC
>CADDZK010000261.1:2500-5765 GCA_902812425.1 Actinomycetota bacterium | reverse complement strand
CCCTGTAGCCGGGTGACGTATGAATCCTGGGGTGGTGAGCGCCGCTTTGGCCGCCAGGCACGCGGCCGCCCAAGCGGCGCTCACCACCCCAGGATTCATACGTCACCCGGCTACAGGGCGGGCCGCCGGGAGGTAGATGCTGGCGATGGTGCCCGCTCATAACGCAGGGCAGGCTGAAGTCTGCGCCGGCCATACGCATTACTTACACCACCCCTGCTTGCAAGGTTCCATGACTTATAATGAATCGAGGGCCTCAGCCCATATCAACTATGGTAATCGAAATGACAACAGGTGATCTGCTAATTTCGGTAGCGAGCAAACAAGATGCGTCGGACTGGGTGCGGTTATCGCGCATGGCGGACGGCGCGCCACCACCCTCACCCGAAGAGGCGCAGAGGGAAGCCGCTGAGTTCAAGGCCGCGCTTCACCGCGAGCCTGAGACGCGCCTCATCGCCCGGCGGGGGAGCGAGGCAGTTGGCCTGATCGAGTTGCACCCGCTCGGCGACGCGGTGGAGTTGAGGCGCTTCTACCTATTAAATGGCCTGAAACAGGACTACGGCCCGGCTCTCCTGGCGCGCACGGTGGAGGAGGCCCGGCGGCACGGGCGCGTGCTCACGGTCGAGAGTATCGCCCCATCCGACAGCAGGATGTACCTCGCCGCGGGGTTCACGGTCAACACCCGCACCAGAATGGCGATGTCGCTCAAGGGGTACAGGCCCATGTCGGTCATACCGCCCGAGGGGCTTACTTTACGCCCCCTGATGCTCGCGGATGAGCCGCTATTCGCTCGCATGGCCTACGAGCATTATAAAGGCACGGCAGATGAGAAGATGGTCAGCGTATCCCCCGGCCAGGCCGAGGCATTGATGCGAGCGCTCTTCCATAACGAGTACGCTCTACTCGAACCGAGCGCATCTCGCATCGTGCTCGATGAAGACGGGCACCCCGAAGGCGGTATCATCGTGTCCTGCCACACTACCGACCCGGCCGACAAGCTGGCCTGGGTGCTCGACATCTCGATCGTCGAACGGTGGCGCGGCCGCGGGTTGGGGAAGGCGCTCCTGTACTCCGCGATGAACGCGGCGCACGACCTGGGCTACGGACGCATCGGCCTCATAGTCACCCTGTCGAACGAAACCGCCATGCGCGTGTACCGTTCGCTGGGCTTCGAGACCTACGGCGACACCATGTATGAGGGGTGGATCGAGCTTGAGTAATATTGAAACACAGAGACGCAGAGAGCGCAGAGGTAACGCGGAGAATAATGTTCTGCGCGATTTGACAAAGGCATGGGGTTTTGATACAATCTTCTTCGCGCCCCGAAAACCGGGTCCGAAAGAAGGGCCGAAGGGCCGGCGAAAAGTGACACGAAATTGCCGTCAAATTGGCGGCCAAATCGTTTGACAAACGGATAGCGATTTCGTATAATCATTCTTGCCTGTGTGACCGCAAGCAGCGCGGTCCGATGGAGACCCAAAGAATGCAGAAGTTCGAGGCCCTTACAACGAGATAGGCTAGCTCGCATACCGAAAGCGAAAGGCTTGCGGCGCGAGTGCCCAGGCCTGTTTTGTTGCCCTCGAACACGTACCCTGACAAAGTAGTTATTGCAGGACCACCGCTCCTCGTCCATAAGGTGGACGGCGACTGGCGGTCAGCAAAAGGCGAAGGCGAAAGCATAAGCCAGACCGGTAGGCTCTCAGCAAAAGCAGGGAGCAGCACATTACCAAGAGAATACCAAGCAACGAGTAACAAGCGAATGTTTCTGGGTGTCGTCCGCATGTGTAGCCCACATGTGAGCGGCGATGCAGAAGCAGTTGGGAACCAATTTCGCACAAGAACGACACCGATCAAGTGTGAGATGAGTGACCACAGAATGCGCTGTAAGAAAATGCTCGTGCATTAACTCTTCTGCGAGCCGAATCCGCACAACGTTCCGAGAGGGACCACGTGAATGGAGGAGGGGAGCCGAGGGGGGAGTGTCACAAGCGAATAAGGGCATATGGTGGATGCCTTGGCAACCAGGGCCGAAGAAGGACGTGGTTACGCTGCGAAAAGCTCCGGGGAGCCGCTGACAGGCCGATCCGGAGATCTCCGAATGGGGCAACCCCCCGCCGTGATGGGCGGGTACTCCTGTATGTAGATACGGGAGAGGCAAGTGGGGGAACTGAAACATCTAAGTACCCCGAAGAAAAGAGACAATTCCCGTAGTAGTGGCGAACGAACCGGGAGCAGCCCAAACCTTGTGTACGTGATAGCCTGCCGGCGTTGTACACGGGGAGTTGCAGGACCAAGTAGGGGCGCGGCAGCAGCTCCGAGTAGTTACCAAGTTGTGTGTCTAGAAGAGCGCGCCTGGAAAGGCCGGCCGTAGAGGGTGACAGCCCCGTATTCGAAAGACGCCAACCTACTCTTGGGATCCTGAGTACCACCGGGCACGAAGAACCCGTTGGGAAGCTGGGGAGACCACTCTCCAAGGCTAAATACCCTGGTGACCGATAGTGAACTAGTACCGTGAGGGAAAGGTGAAAAGCTCCCCGAGAGGGGAATGAAATAGATCCTGAAACCATATGCTTACAAGCAGTCAGAGTGCTATGCTGTTTGGGCACGCAAGTGTCCGGGCAGAATGCATGATGGCGTACTTTTTGTAGAACGGGCCGGCGAGTTACCCTGTGCAGCAAGGTTAAGCCAGTAAATAGGCGGAGCCACAGCGAAAGCGAGTCCGAAAGGGCGTACGTGTTTGACACGATCAAGCGCGTGAGTTGCATGGGGTAGACCCGAAACTGTGTGAGCTACTTATGGCCAGGGTGAAGCGCACCTAACCGTGCGTGGAGGCCCGAACCTACCGTTAGTGCAAAAACGGGGGATGAGCTGTGAGTAGGGGTGAAATGCCAAACGAACACAGAGATAGCTGGTTCTCTCCGAAATGCATCTAGGTGCAGCGTCTCGTCACGGCGAAAGCCATGCAGATAGTGGGGGTAGAGCACTGAATCGGCTAGGGGGCTTAGGCTTACCAAACCGAAACAAACTCCGAATACCACTATCGCGACGGGGCAGTGAGACGGTGGGTGCTAAGATTCATCGTCAAAAGGGGAACAGCCCAGACCATCAGCTAAGGTCCCAAAGTCCGAGCTAAGTTGGAAAGGAAGTCCACACGCATAGACAACCAGGAGGTTGGCTTAGAAGCAGCCACCCTTCAAAGAGTGCGTAACAGCTCACTGGTCGAATGTGTGAGGGCGCCGACAATCCACCGGGGATCAAGCTCGGCACC
>CADDZK010000260.1 GCA_902812425.1 Actinomycetota bacterium | reverse complement strand
GGCTTCCGGGATGGCCTGGCCCGCATGTCGTCAGCGCGGTTCCTGCCGGTCATGGTGTCACTCTTGTTGGTTCCCACGCACAGGCTCCCTGATCTGTTGGGGCAGTTTATCGAGGCGGCCCAGGCCATCCCGGAAGCCACTACCAGAGCGGCTGCCATCAACCCCATTATGAACAATGTGCGTCTTCTCATTCCGTACCATCCTCCTTCAGCGGGGCGGAGGATGAGAGGTGTCAGACACCCCCGGCCCGGCCCCCTTTAGCCTCCTAAGTGTCAAGGAAGCGGAGCATCAGAGCATCCCCCAAATGAACTATCTTTGGCGAAATTCTGAGAAGACTCTCGAGGCGAAGTTGCCCCTGTAGGCGTTTTAGCGCTCGTAGCATAGGGTACATCTGAGACATCGTCCTTTTAGGGAAGGAGGACACGAAGATGTACTGGTACAACCCCACGACCCACGCTTCCGAGAGGGTAGAAGCACCCTCCACAGACGAGCAAGCTATACAGATGCTTGCGGACACTAAGGACTCAGCAGAGTTCATAAAGGAGTACCTAGAGCTGCGCCGCTCGGAGTCACCGATCGAGCAAGCTTTGGTGTTGGTGGGACATGAGTTCCGCTTGAGGCAACCGGAGTATCAGCTAGTTCTTAGGTAGAGGATCGGCTTCGCCGCAGCAGAGGGTTCTAATCAACGTCGGGGAAGAGGTCTTCTCCGACGTTGGGCGAATAACGACTACGCGGAGAATAGGCGCCTGGGCCGAGACGTGTATCATGTGTAGCGTGGAGTAGGCATCTCGATCTGGGAGAGGATATGACGGTTCGTGTGCTGTTGGTGGTGGCAACCTTCGCTGTTCTCTACGGCTGCGCTCAGGAGAGCTCGCCCGTAGAGGAGTAGGCAGCCGCAGCGGAGAGGTCCACGCCTGTATCCGAACCCCAATCTCTGCCCGACCAGAGTTCGCAGGACGAGATACTCCAGACGTACTTAGATCAGATGAGCACTCTCCTGTTGGAGAAGGGCCTGGACGGTGCCTTTGAAGGAGGTACCAAAGGCAACCGTGAGGTGCGCACGCTGGCGAGGGCACAGACCCTGGCGGCGTTAGAGAGATTGGATCCAACCCACAAAAGACGGGTGATGCAGTTCTTAGTGGAAGCCAGCCTGGTCCAAAACGCGCCCGGAGAGGAGCCGGTAATTAGCCTCATCGGTGCGGACCTCAGCGGCGTCGACCTAACCTACTCCGGTCCGGGCGATGCCCAACCCTACGCCTCGGTTCCCGTGCTCGACCTGAGCAGCGCCGACCTGACCTATACCGATCTGAGCGGTGCAAACCTCGGTATCGGCCTGCTAGGTGCGCGTCTGGTGGGTGCCGACCTCAGAGGCGCAAACCTGAGCGGCGCTGCGCTCAACGATGCTAACCTCTCCGGCGCCAACCTGAGGGATGCTACTGGACGGGCAAGCCGCCTCGCTGAAGGGCGCCATCATGCCCGACGGCCGGAAGTATGAGGATTGGCTCAAAGACGAGGGCAGTGGCGCGGGAGATCAGCGCAGCAGCGGTCCTTCCTGATGCTCGAGAACGAACTTCGGAGAGGACTCCTTCCACCAGGTTGGGTGAATAAGAGCCAGGCCGGGTTCCCGCTGACGGGAACCCGGCCCTGTATTGCACTCGTGCTTTAGCCTAAGATACCTTCTAGTGGATCGCGTCCAAAGGTCCTCTGTTCGTGATGGGGTTGGTGTTGGTGTGCAGCGCCTGCACCCCAGCCGTATGGTCGCCGTTGAAAGGCGTCTCAGTGTTTGGGCACCCCGCAGCGACCGCACCAGCGGGCTTGTTGAACCACAGCCCCAGATGCAGGGTATGAACCGGGTTGAAGGCTGGGTTGGACGAGGCGTCGGGGAACGGAGGATCGCTGTCCACCACGGGTGCGGAGGTGGTCCCTGGAGCCACAGCGAACGTCTCCCTGCTAAAGCGGCCTATAAAGCGTTGCTCGGCGTGACCATTCCTGTCAGTCTTCATGTCACCCAGGTACCACGAGATCCCGAACGGGGCATCGGGCTGCTGGATGACGAACAGGTCGAAGGCAGTTCTCTTTGGCATATGGTTCAGGGTGACGTCCATGACCTCAACGGGTCCAAGGGAGTTGACGGTCACTTTACCGTGGGCCTTTAGAGGGTGCACGCAAGCGTTGGGCGCCATCCCGAAGGTAGTACTGCTGGCAGCGAAAGCCGCCGTTCCTACCGCAAGGACTGCAATAATCAAGGCGGCGCTCACAGCTAGCGACATCCTCAGGATCTTTCTCTTCACTCTCTTCGCCTTTCGTTAGATCTTCTCGGTAGACGTGCGCATCGCACAACGAGCAGCTTCCTACAGTCGGAAGACCTCAGAGAGGGTAGCGGCGGGTCGTCGCTGAACGAAACAGATGATGTTGAAGAACCACGATTGCGCGAGCGAAGGAACCCGAGATCTAAAGCGCTTCCAGGCAGACCTCCCCGACCGCCAGACGGCCGCCCCGAAAAAGACCCACAAGAGCAATGCTGTCAGTTGCGCGGCGCTGACTGGAAGGTTGTCCCTAACCTCCCTCTCTTCGGCAAGCGCACTGAGGTAGTTACTGCCCGTAGGATGTCCGTATTCATTCAGCACTTGCTCTACAGGAGGCGCCTCAGCGACGGTAAGCGCAGTGGAGACTTCGGATCCGGCCGCACGCCGGGCGGGGGACGACCCGAAGGACAGCAGTGCCACGGTTATTGCCAACAGTATAAGGATAGGTCGGATCATGGTTATGACCCTTTCTCCCCTTTTTCTGAGGGACGAGGCCCAGAAAGATCAGGGCCCGGCGCGCTTACCGTGTGGGCAGCCTACAGAGCGAGTGAAAATAGCGCATCCCCTAAATGAATGATCTTTCGCGAGGAGCTTCTTAGAAGTTCCTTCAAGGAGAGGTTCGCATCGATGATCCTTCTAGGGCGTTGGGTGAATACGGCTCGTGCCAAGCCCTTTGCGCCTCATCCTTCGGATCTGTGTGAGGGCGTAGCCATAGCGAGGCGTGCCTGGGCTGCATAGCTTCTTCGACCGCCTCCACCAGGTGCGCGCCGAGCCTATCGAGGTCGGTCTCGTCCCTGAGCTTCGCCGAGAAGGCTTGCAAGGTCTTTGTCGCGTCGTACTTCTTCCTGTAGAAGCGACGGTCTATAAAGGTCTGGATGCGCCGTCTGAGGGGGTTGAACAGGGCCGCTATCAGGAGGATGGAGGCCACCACGGCGAGGGTGGATTCCTCTCCAGTGAGGATGACGAACACCCTCTGTAACATCACGATGCCACCGAAGTAGAGTGCGACCAGCGTAACCGTCAGCGAGCCGTAGACGAGGGTGCGGTTTATGATGATGTCTATGTCGTAGAGGCGGTATTTGAGGACGGCGACGCCCGTCGCGACTGGTACGCTCGCGATGCCGACGCCCTGCACAGCAGTGATGGCGGACGCAAGCGGCAGCATGGGTACGTAGTTGTTCAGTATGCCGAGGCCTACCGCGCTCGCCAACAGAACGACCGAGTACGCGAACCACTTTATCTGCTGACGCTCCTCACCTCGCGCTCGTCGGAAGCGCACTATTACGGAGGCGACTGCGGCGACCATCACGAGAACGGTGCACAACGACAATACGGTGTCGGCGAGGTGGATTGCACCCGCTGCACGTTCGAGACCAAGAGGGTTACTCACCTGCGGTCCCTCGCTGCTTATCGGGCCAGGCCTGAAGGCGAACACGACGAGAGATAGCGCGAGGAGGATCGCAGCGAGCCACGCTACCGGGCGCCAGCGCGAGGAGGGCAGCCTGCCCGTGGGAAACAGAAGGGGAACGAAGATCACCATGAGGCCCCAGCCGATGTTGGCGAGCCATCCTGTACCAAGCCAAGCCATGATCTCGCCGCCCGGGAGCGATCCCGGCTTCGTTACCAGCGTGTAGACGGCGTACTGCCAGGCGAATGCCCAGAGTAGATTTAAGAGAGCTATGGCGCAGAACAGCCAGCCTATGGGATTGTCCGGGCGGCGGGAGGAAACCAGCGCACCAACGCTTATGAACGCCAAAAACTCTGCCAGAACGAAGGTCTGCGCCGGCAATCGGACAGAATCGCTTGCATGCCCGAGCAACACTATCGCTGTGAAGAGCGCCAGGGAGAGCGCCCACAAGGACCAGGCCAGCCAAGAAGCGGCGCGCCGGTTCATCCCGGCCACCCCTTGATCCTGTTCCCTTACGCCTGCTGTCACGACACCACTCTACAGCGGTACCGTCTTCCCGACGTTACGAACGGCGTTACGAGGCAGGGTGATGCGCTAACTTCGGAGAGCCCCGTCAGGGCGAGGTTCGCAGAAGACCTGAAGACGAAAGTCGCAGAGGGTGCGCACTAATCGAGGCGACCAGCCTGGTGGCCGTCCCGCTCTCGCCACCCTCTGACATTCGCTCGAGTGAATAGGACCTCGAGATAGGTGTACCGCCACCTTCTCACCAGCATTCGAACCGTTAGCGCGTACCGCGCGTAGATACAAGATCAGACTATATAGGGCAGGCATTCTCTCTGCCTGGGAAGGAGAGCACCATGGACACGTCCCACAAAGCCCTCTTCGGCACCTACACTACTCGCCTTGCGGTAGTGAGCATGCTCGTGCTGATCGGCGCGCTCGTCGTGGCCTCTGTAGCACAGGCTGCGGTGAGTATCTCGCGCGCCGAACTCAACGGGACGCAGCTTCGGATCGAGGGTCAGGCGAGCGCCAACCGCACGATCACCGTCGACGGAGTCGCAATGGGCACCAGCGATGGCAGCGGCAAATTCAGGATCGACAGGACCGGCTTCATAGCTCCCGCCGACTGCACGGTCGACGTCAATGACGGCTCGGCTACCGCCGCTACCGCACGCCTATCCGGCTGCACGGTCAGTACTTCGCCACCACCGGCTTCCTCCGTATCGCTCACCTCACTCACCGTCAGCCCGACCGACGTGGTCGGGCCGGATCCGGCGACTGGAACAGTCACCCTGAGTTCCGCCGCACCGTCCGGCGGCTTCACGGTTGACCTAACCAGCGACAACACGGCAGCGGCGACGGTGCCCCCGAGCATCACCGTCCCGGCCGGGTCCACGAGCGCCACCTTTACGGTTTCCACCAAGGAATTGACCAACGCGCAGTCGGCGACAATTATCGGGACCGTGGGAGGAGACTTCAGCACAGAGCGGCATGCGGTTATGACGGTGTGGGACCCCTTCCATTTCTCCAACGGAAGCATCGCGATCCTTCCTGGAGGGAACGGGAGCGGTCGGGTGATCTCACAGCCCGCGGGGATCGACTGCACCATCACGCGCGGCAACGGCACCGGCAGTTGCAGCGCGTTCTTTCCGGTAGACACGATCGTAAGGCTCGACGCCCGCCCCGCTGCCGACTCGAGTTTTCTGGGCTGGAGAGGACTCCCAGGCTGCTTCGACCCCTCCAAGATAAGGGTTGCGCGCGGCACCACAATAACTTGCCAACCGGCCTTCTCCCTCAGATAGTCTAGACCTATAATTGGTTCGCTCTTCGAGCGCGGTGTCTCGCCGACCGCTTGTTCCGGTCTGGCCGCTACGTCACTTGACGACGCGAAACGTAAGATGTGTAACCCCGGAGCCTTCGACCACCCTGGTGCGCTCCAGCTCGACAGGCTCCGCGCCAAGGTGGTCGAAGAGCCTGACGCCATCGCCGAGCAGGACGGGCACCAAGTCTATGTGTATCTCCTCGAGGAGCCCAGCCCTTATGCACTGCTGCACGA
>CADDZK010000259.1 GCA_902812425.1 Actinomycetota bacterium | reverse complement strand
GTAACGAACCCTTCGGGCTCGTGAGAGCCCGCTAAAGTCAGCCCGTGTCCACGCCGACAAGTATGTCGTGTGCCAGGTACGGTCGAAACTTGCCAGCGTCTGTGAGGACGAGCATGACTACACCCTGCCCGAGATCCTGACGGCCGTGGCCATCGTGAGCATCATCCTCGCCATCGGGATCATCGTCCTGCTCGCGCTGCTGGAGCGCTGGCGGGTCGAGGCCGCGGCCGACCAGTTCGCCGCGGACCTGCGGCTCGCCCACACGAGGGCCACCGAGCAACTGACGGACTGGCGGGTGGTGTTCATGCACGACGGCACCCCTCTCAGCCGGTGCTCCTCGGCGGACTACTGCATGGTCAAGCTGAACGCTCCCTACGGCGCAGGCGACCCAAGGCCCACGCTGGACGACGAGACCCCACCGGTGCGGCGCGAGTTGCCGGATAGGACGAAGATAAAAAGAGTAACCTTCGATGCGGACTGCTCGCACGGGGACCAGGATGCGGTCGTTCCGCCGAGCTACTGCGGGTCCGACGCCGCGCAGACCGACGCCACGCGCACCCTCGAGTTCAACTCCAACGGCACGGTAAGGACGCTCAGACCCGGGCAGAGTGGCACCGTCGTGATCAGCTCCGACGACGGTAGCCCCGAGTGCCCGGTCGTCTTCAACGCTGCGACTTCGAGGATAAGGATCGGTGACCTCACATATTAGAAGGACCACGGGAGAATCCGGCTACTCGCTGGTCGAGGTGATGGTAGCCATCGTCGTCCTCACCCTCGCCGTCATACCCATGGTCGGCATGTTCGACGCGGCGATTCGAGCCGCGAACGCGGGCGGCGACTACGACGAGGCGCGGACGTGCGCCGTACGGCAACTGGAAAGGGCGAAGAGCCTTCCGTACGAGACCGTCGAGGTCGGCCTTCCAGGGGGAGTCTGCGAACCTTCCGGCTTCGGATACACGATCACCACCGAGCCTATCGGTACGGACCTTGGCGACGTAGCTGGGGACGAGGGACTGTCGAGGATCACCGTTACGGTCAACTGGGACGGCGAGAACTCTTACAGCGCAGTCGGGGTCGTCTCCAGATGGTGAGCCGGCTGCGGAAGGAAGGGGGCTTCACGCTCGTCGAGGTGCTCGTTGCGGCGACGATGATGTTCGCCGTGCTCTTCGCACTCTATGCGGTCTTCGACGTGAGCGTCAGGGCCTTCGGATACGGCGGCGACAGGCTGGAGGCTGTCGGGGAAGCCAGGCTCGCCATGAGCAAAATGGAGCGTGAGATCAGGGCTGCCTATCCGTACGATCTGACCTCCCATCCACCGAAGGAGTACCTGTTTCTGAATCCCGCGAACCCTGCGCAGCCTGCGGTACCGACCGCCACCCGCATCGCCTTCGGCAACGAGACCGGGGGAGACCGCAGGATCAGCAGCTCAGAGCTAGTCGGTTACTACCTCAGCGGCCACGAGTTGAAGCGGTCGAAGGGTGGCAGCGCCCAGACGATCATGGATTCCGTCGCCACGAACGGGCTGCGATTCACCCTGTGCAGGAACGCCGACGACTGTCCTCCGGCCCTTCCTATCACGGGCGAGGCGGAGATCAGGGTCGTGTGCATAGAGCTGACCGTCGAGGTTCGGCGTCGTGGAGAGGACCCCGCCATGCAGACGCTGACTACCGACGTCTACCTCAGGAACCGCGAGCGATGATCCGACGCCCTTTGCAAGACGAGAGGGGTATGGCGCTCGGGCTCGCGATCATCGTCGTCGTGATCATCGGCGTCATGGGGGCCGGCCTTCTGACCTTGGTAGCCACGGATCTGCAGGCCGTCGTCGAGGTGAACAGGGGCGAGCAGGCCTTCGAGCTGGCAGAAGCAGGCATAGAGGTCGCCAAAGCCCACCTCGCCACCGACCAGAGCCCCTCCGACTGGTCTTCCGGGGAACTTCACATGGACGGCATGGCCGAGGGCTCTGTCTCCGTCACCATCGAGCCAGATGACGGCTCCTTCAAGGCACTCTCCACGGGCGAGTACGAGGAGACGAGGCGCAGGATAGAAGCCACCTTCTCCGTCGAAGACGGCAGGACCGTGCTCCTGGGCTGGCGCGAACTCTACGAGTAGGGCAGAACCCCTCCATAGACGTCAGCTCTTACCGCTGGCGATACACTTGCCCACGCCTGTCACGGCGCTGGCCGATGCTCGCAGGTCCACACGAGAAAATTTGTCAATAAAAGTTGACAGACGCAGTATTGTCAATTATAGTTGACGCATGGACGAGAAGACGAGGACATGGGTTGGCGGGCCGGACGATCCACGTGAGGGGTTGGAGGCCGTAGTCGCGTTGAGGAGGACGCTTGAGGCTCTGGAGGCAGCGCAGGTCGAAAACGCCTTCGTCGCGGGGTGGACGTGGGCGAGGATCGCCGAGGTGTTGGGGGTGAGCAGGCAGGCTGTGCACAAGAAGCATGCAAGAAGGATCAGGGAGAAATACCCTGGAGAGCCGCCGAGAAAGAAGGGGAGGGGCGCGTGATCTTCAACCGGTTCAGCGATAGATCCCGCAGGTGTGTGCAGGCCGCCTTCGATGAAGCTAGGAGGCTTGGTCACGACGCTCTGGGCGACGAGGACCTTATGCTGGGGATACTGCGGGCCGACGAGGGATGTGCCGCCGAGGCGCTCTCCTCGCTGGGGGTGACGCTCGAAGCGGTGCGGGAGGAGTCAGAAGAGATGCTCTCCAGCGCCCTCTCTTCGATCGGGATCTCCCTGGAAGAGATTCGTCGGGAGGCGGGGGACACCTTCGAGATGCGCATCCCGGAGAACCGGCGCATCCCGTTCTCCCCTCGTGCCAAGAAGGCGCTGATCGAAGCGCGTAAAGAGATGCGAAGGCTGGGAGATAACTACCTCGGAACAGAGCACGTCCTGCTCGGGATACTTCGCAACGACGACGGGACCGCTGTCAGGTTGCTCTCTCGCATGGGCGTCTCACCGGAGATGCTGGAGGACCGGCTCTTCGAGTTGCGGGGTCGGGAGGCTAGCTAGTGGGCCGCGTTCTGGGAGCCGGGGTCCGATCGACCCGGACGTGAAGACAAAAGCGCTCCTCCTTTGCGGCGTGATCTCCGGGCCGCTGTTCGTCGCCTTCCTCGTCGAGGGCTCCACCCGCGCCAGCTACGACCCACTGCGCCATCCGGCCAGCTCGCTCGCGCTCGGTCCCTCGGGTTGGATGCAGAGCGCCAGCTTCGTCGTTGCCGGCCTCCTGACGCTGGTCTTCGGCCTGCGACGCGCGCTCCGAGGGGAGAAGGGATCCACCTGGGGACCTCTTCTAGTCAGGGCGTGGGCGATAGGCCTGATCGGCGCGGGGCTTTTTACGACCCGGTGAGTGGCTATCCTCCCGGGACACCCGACAGGCTGGCCGGACACAGCTGGCACGGCGCCCTTCTTCGTCTTCTGCCGCCGGTTCGCCGCGCGGGGCGAGGTCGGGTGGGCGGTATATTCGGCCCTCACCGGCGTCGTCTTCGCGGGCGCGTTCGTGCTCGCCAGCGTTGGCTTCGGGCAGCTCGATTGCTTCGTGGGTCTGGCCGGACTCTTCCAGTGCGTCGCGGTCGTGTCCGGCTTCGGCTGGCTGACCCTGCTCGCCATCCACTCTCATTCCGAGGGTCACGGGAGAGCGGATCGCTTCGGTAACCAGAGCGCTCCAGCCGGACGGTGCGTCCGGGTAGTCTGCGTCACGGTCGCCGGTCGCCTGGGCCGCTAGAATGCGGCTATGGAGGAAGGGCAAGAACGTGGCGGGGCCGTCAGGGTCGGGATGATCTGGGGCGGCATCGGTGGGGTGGTCGGCCTGCTCGTGTCGTTGCTCGGTTCCCTAGTTGGGATCCTGGTCGCCGCCTTTATCGGGCTCTCGTGCGGGAGACGGGCCGCTGTGGCAGGGGGGCAGTCGGGAGCGCTATCGGGGCTCGTCGGTGGTGCCGTCGCCGCACCCGTGTACGTGATCGGGGCCACGCTCGGGGCGCTTCTGGCCGGACGTGAGATCGGGTCTGCCACGATCGCCACGACCCTCTCGGAGGTGCTCGGTACGCCGGTCTCAGCCGACGAGGCCTGGGCTTTCTTCCTCGTGAGCCTCGTTCTCTCGGCGGTCCTTCAGGCCGCGATACTGGTTCTGGCCTCAACGGCAGCAGGAGCCTGGGCGAGCAGGAAATAGTGCACGGTGGCCTCTCCCGCGCCGCTCATTCCCTCTTCGCCGCTTCCGCGGCGTTCTCCCCGAAGACGAACTCTCCGTCGTCGGGGCGGGTGACGCCGGCCCGCTCCAGGCGGCGGTCCTTCTGGTACTTCCTGATGGCGGCCTTCAGGGTGCCGAGGCCAAGGGTCGCGCACTTCGGGCGCGAGGCGACGATCTGGCGTCCTAGCTGTTCGATCATCTCGTTGTAGTCCATCTCGAGTACCTGATCCATGGTCAGGTTGCTCCTGTGGACCTCCTCAAGAAGCATGCTGCTCGCAGCCATGCTGATGGTGCAGCCCTCACCCTCGTAGGTGGCATCCTCTATGTGCTCCTGGTCTTCTGCTCCCTTGAGATACACCGTGACCACGTCCCCGCAGCCAGGGTTGCCACCCGGCATCGTCACGTCGGCGTCCTCCAGGACGCCACGGTGACGCGGCTTCTGGTAGTGGTCCGTCAGTATCTGTATCTGTAATTGCCTGTCCAACACGTACCCTTCCGCTCTGCTATAGACCTTCCTGCGAAGATTCTATCGCACCCTCTTCTGACGGCACGTAAACTTGCTACAGTTTGATACACTCACCCCATGAGAGTAGGTATAGTCGGGCTGCCCAATGTCGGCAAGTCCACGGTATTCAACAGCCTCACGCGGGCAGGGGCCGAGGCCCAGAATTATCCCTTCACCACCATCGACCCGAACCTGGGTGTGGCCGCCGTGCCTGACGAGCGCCTCCGTGTCCTCGCCGGGGTGATGCAGAGCAGGCGCGTCGTCCCTGCGACGGTCGACTTCGTGGACATCGCGGGGCTCGTGCGGGGCGCGAGCGCGGGCGAGGGCCTGGGCAACCAGTTCCTCGGGCACATCAGGGAGTGCGACGCGATAGCGCACGTCGTCCGATGCTTCGAGGACGAGAACGTCGTGCACGTGCATGGCGGCGTCGACCCCGAGGGCGACATCGAGACCATCGACACCGAGCTGCTCCTCGCCGACCTCGCTACCGTCGAGCGTCGGCTCGAGCGGGTCGGGCGGGCTGCCAAGAGCAGCGACGCCAGACTCAAGGCCGAGGCCGCCGATCTCGAGAAGCTCAGGGACCACCTCTCAGACGGGAGACCGGCGCGCGCTTACCCTGAGTCGGAGACGCTCGCGGAGGCGATGAGTACCCTCATCACCGCGAAGCCGACGCTGTATGTGGCCAACGTGGACGAGGAGTCCGTGGCCGAAGGGAATCGCTACAGCTCTCAGGTAGAGAAGCACAGTAGCCGCGAGGGCGCAGAGGCGGTCAGGATCTCGGCGAAGCTCGAAGCCGAGGTCGCTGAGCTCTCCGGGGAGGAGGCCGTCGAGTACCTGGCGATGCTTGGTGTAAAGACGACGGGCTTCGAGGAGTTCGTGCGGGCCGCGTACAGGCTGCTCGGGCTCGTCACCTTCTTCACCGCCGGTGAGAAGGAGAGCCGGGCGTGGACCGTGAACGGGGGCTCGACGGTGCGGCGGGCCGCGGGGCGCATCCACACGGACATGGAACGCGGCTTTATCGCGGCCGAGGTCGGGGACTGGCGGGACATCGTGGCCGCCGGATCGTGGGCGAAGGCCAGGGA
>CADDZK010000258.1 GCA_902812425.1 Actinomycetota bacterium | reverse complement strand
AAGGGTAAGCAACCCCTCGGGAGGGGCGGCCCTGGGACTGAAGGTCAACTCCGGGCAGGCGCCCTTGACGGTCAACGCGGAGGCCGGCACTGCAACCAACCTGGACGCCGACAAGCTCGATGGCAAGAACTCTTCAGACTTCGCCGCAGCCTACAAGCGCACGGTAGTGGTTAGCCCCACTGGCACACCTACCCAGAACGGAACTGCGCTCCTCGATGCCATCAACGGCATAACGGACGCCTCGGCTAACAAACCCTACCTCATCCACATAGAGCCTGGCACCTACGATCTAGGCAGCGCTTCACTTCAGATGAAGCCATACGTGGATATGGAGGGTGCCGGCGAGCTGAACACCCTTATCACTAGTGGTGTGTCCCAATGCCTTGTCGGTACGTTGAGTGGAGCTAATAACGCCGAGCTGAGGTTCCTCTCGATTCGCAACACGGGTACAGGGACGTGCAATTTAGCCATCGACAATTCCTCTAGCTCTCCACGACTGACCCACGTGACGGCCGAGGCCACGGGAGGGGGTGGAAGCGGCAACTTCGGCGTGTTGAACAGCGACGCCAGCCCGGTTATGACCAACGTCACGGCCACGGCTTGGGGAGGTCGCGACAACAACTACGCTGTGCAGAATCTCGGTACCAGCAGCCCAACTATCAAGCAAAGCACGTTGAGCGGAAGCATCGTCTCGCTAGGCGCAAGCGACGACGGCACCGTAAAGGTTGCGCTTACCCAACTCGTTGGGCAAGTCGAGCCACCGGCGCCCTTCGGCTCTGGCAGCCTTCAGTGCTTCAACAACTATGACCAGACTATGGCAGCGGTCAGCTGCCCGTAGAAACCCGTCCGTCTACAGAGAGGAGGGTAGGGGCGTAGCAGCCCCGACCCTCCTCTGGCCTAGTTCAGCCGAGTGCGTGGAAGGGGTGATCTACGAACTTCGCCCTAACGGAGTTCTGAGAAGTCGAACTGCCGCTAGAAACGGCGTTCTAGGAAGGGCTCCGGCTTGGCCGTGCGCTCGCGGGCCAGCAGCACGACCAGTGCCCCCACAAGCGAGAACCCGACCGTGAGGAACACCGCGACGTTCCAGCCGGACAGCACTCCGGGCGCTCCAGGTGCGGCACCCGAGCGGGTGAGCAGCACCGTGACGATGGTGATCCCAATCCCGGATCCGACGTAGCGGGCGGTGTTGTTGGCGCCGCTGCCCATCGCGGCGCGATTTGCGGGCACGCTGGCCACCGCCTGGCTACCCAGGGCTGCGTTAAGTACCCCGTTGGCGGCGCCGGCCACTACCAACCCGGGCAGCAGGCGTAGAAGCGAACTCTCGGGAGTGAGGCCTGCCAGAGCGAGCTGGCCCGCTGCGCACCCCACCAGCCCAGCGACCAGCTGCGCGCGTGGAGACACCCGCTCCGGCAACCACCGGACGCCCCGACGGGCATCGCGCTGAGCACCCACGCCTGAGCACCGGGTCCGGCGCCCAGCCCTGCGGCGGTGCTTACCAGTGTCGTCAGCGGGGTGGTGAACGTGACGAGGACCAGCAGCGACGACGCCGCCCCGACGGCGAGGGTGCCGCCCGGGTCGGGCCGCGACGTCGTCTCCACGGCGGAAGGTTCTTCGATCATCCTGTCCTTGCGCATAGAGCCCCCGATCATAGCAACGGCAGGGCCTATCGGTCATCCAGCTAGACGTTATTCACCGGAGTGCGTGGAAGACCCCTGCCACGCATTCCGGTGAATAAGGGCAAGAAGAAGGACCGCTACTTTCCTAGAGGCGGTTTCGGAGCCGTTAATAGAACCTCCCTGTGTCGTATGCGACGCCCTACGACTCAGAGAGCGCTATTGAAGATGCTCTTGGCTAGGATGTACAGTACACCCTGATAGGGAGAGGAGAACGTGGTGGCCAACGTGGAGAAGAGCGAGTCCGGCCCTACCGCCGTGCTAGAACGTCTGCGGCGGGCGATCGACGGGCACGACCTCGGCGCGCTCGCCGCTTGCTTCGAGTCCGACTATCACAGCGAGTTTCCCGTGCACCCAGATCGCACCTTCCGCGGGCACGAGCAGATGCGCAAGAACTGGACGCAGATCTTCGGCGCGGTGCCCGACATCAAGGCGGCGCTGCTGCGCTGTGCATCGGAAGGGGATACGGTGTGGGCCGAGTGGGAATGGACCGGCACGCGGGCCGATGGCGCTCCGTTCGCCATACGCGGCACGACCATCCAGGGAGTGCGCAACGGTCTTATCTCGTGGGTGCGGTTGTATATGGAGCCGGTGCAAGAGGGTGGTGGCGGTGCCGACGAAGGCGTCCGGCAGAGCCTAGCGGGGAGGTAAATCCACATGAGACTCTCCTTCCAGCGTCCGCGCCTGAGGGGCGAGCGATGATCCTGATAGCCGGCGGGACGGGCACCCTGGGAACCGAGGTCGTGCACCTGCTAACGGCGCGGGGGCTCGAGGTGCGGATCCTTACGCGGGATCCGGCGCGGGCCGAGCATGAGCGAGGCGACCTCGTGGAGATCGTCTCGGGTGACGTGCAGGACGCACGTGCCGTCGAACGGGCCGTCGCAGGAACTCAAACCGTCATCTCGGCGATCCAAGGGTTTGGAGGGATCGACCCGGCCGGCCCTCAGGCCGTCGACCGGCAAGGCAACACTAACTTGATTCGGGCTGCTAAGGAAGGGGAGACGGACCACTTCATCCTCGTGTCGATACAGGGGGCGGCTCCTGACCATCCGATGGAACTCTTTAGGATGAAGCACCTGGCAGAAGAGGAGTTGAAGGCGAGTGGGCTCACCTGGACCATCATCCGCCCCACGGCCTACATGGAGACGTGGGCGACCCTGATCGGGGAGCCCCTACTCAAGAGCGGGAGAACGCGAATCTTTGGGCGGGGCAACAACCCCATCAACTTCGTTTCGGCCCACGACGTCGCGCGCTTCGTCGAGCTCGCCGTCGTCGATCCGGCCATGCGCGGCGAGGTGGTCGAGGTCGGAGGACCCGAGAACCTCACGATGGAGCAGTTCGCCCAGACCTTCGAGGCCGTGAGTGGGAAAGCGGGGAAGGTAAGCTACGTGCCCTTGCCTATGATGCGCCTGATGTCGGTGTTGATGCGCCCCATAAACCCGACGTTGGCGCGTCAGATCCATGCCGGTGTCGTGATGGATACGCACGACTCCTCCTTCGACCCCTCAGAAACCATCCGCCGCTATCCGCAGGTCCCGCTCACGAGCCTTGCGGAGGTAGTCAGACGCGATTATGTAGCTCCCATGACGGAATGACGGCAACATCTCGTAGCTGTCGGCAAAGTCCGCCCCGGCTAGTGCCTGCGGAATAGCCGCCACCAGGCCCCGATAAGGTTCGGCCACGGAGCTCCCTCCGGGATGAACGAGCGTTCTATCCTCGGACGGTTATCGAGCCACGTTCTGACCATGACGCTCCTCTTGTGGGTCTTCAGGTTGTCGCGGTCACGTGGATGACCCCTTCGAGACTCGGAGCAGGATGCGCCTCACCCGGCCGCGCCCTACCTCGATGCCCATCTCTTGTGCGGCCTCGGCGAGCGTGTCCAAACTCCGGTAGGCTGCCCCCACCTCGTCGTCGGTTCGGAGGGTGCCGGGCTGCTCAGTGATGAGCTTGCCCGGCAGGTCTTTGGAGAGAAGGGCGATGATCCTGGAGCGCTTCTCTTCGGTGAGGCGGGGCTCGCGCCCGGCCCTAGGTCGCTCCCCGAGAGAGCCCGTCCATGCCCAAGCGTCGAAGCGGTGCAGACGCTTCCTCACGGTCCTGGGGTGGCACCCGAGCTCCTCGGCTATCCCGGCGGTTCGGCCACAAGCCTATGTGCAGCGCCTTTGAGGAACGGAGCACTAGTAAATAAGCTCCTTTACTGGTCCTTAACTAAACTAAAGTCGTGCCCTTAACGTGGACTCGCTAAGCTAAGCGAACAGTGGGAACAGGAGCGAGAGTACACGGTGTAAGAGCCTCGCGGGATGAACGTCGCCTCGGTCACGGCCGGCGCTGCGGTGGTCGTGTCGGTGTGGTTGGGAGTGGTGATCTTCGTCGTGGTGAGCGTCTTCCACAGGCGCTGAACGTGACCCGGTCCCCGCCGCCCGCACAAGGTGCTCACGCCGCCCAGGGCCGCGAGATCTAGCGTCTTCTCGACAAGTACGTAGGCCCTCTACGCAGGCGCTCCGGTTAAGGATGTGCGGAGGGAAGGCAACCATGGCCAAGATAGAGGGCCTAAAGAAGGATAGCCTGCCGGAGGCCCCAGGAAGCCCGGACATCAGTAGGCACCTAGCGTTCAAGGGGGAAGGTTTTCTGGTGGTTCACGCGCGTACCAACCCGGGTGCGGTCTCTGGATGGCATCATCACGGTGATTACGACGTCTATGGTTGCGTCGTCTCGGGAGCTGTTAGCTTCGAGCATGGTCCCGATGGTAAGGATGCTACTTCCGTTGGTAAGGGAGACTTCTTCCGCGTTCCGGCCCGTACGGTGCATCGCGATGTCAATCCGTCCGGCAGCGAGGGCCAGGAGGTGATCCTGTTCCTGCAAGGCAGCGGCCCGATGGTCGTCAATGTGGAGGGTCCAGATCCTGCTTAGAGCGCCGCCGTAGAAGCCTGCGGAAGGATGGCTCGAGCCATCCGAAGAAGGTTGGCGCGTCTGTAGCTTAAGGGCTGTTGACCCGAGTCAGTAGAAGCACGCTCGAATCTAGATAGCGGCGAACCCAAGGAGGAAAGGTGTTTATCCACTTCGTGAAGTTCAAAACCGACCTGCCCGCAGATGAGGTACGGCGCGTCATGGAGGAGCGAGCTCCGCGCTTCCGCCTCGAGGTTCCCGGATTGGTGCAGAAGTACTACGGCTACGAACAGCAGAGTGGGGCCTTTTGTGGCTGCTATGTCTTCGACTCGGAAGGCTCCAGAGAGGCGTTCGTAGGGAGCGAGCTAGCGCGCACCATCCCGGCGGCCTACGAGGCACAGGAGTTACGCGTGGAGGGCTACGAGGTCCTCTTCCCGCTATATGAGGAGCACCACCTCGAGCAACAAACCAGGACGTCCTGACCAGTGCTTTTCACCCAACCCCGTGGAAGGAAGATTCTCCGAGCTTCGGCCATATGGCGTTCTAAGAAGTCGGCGCCATCGGCCGTTATCGGAAGCGAAAATACGGGTATGGCTAAATCTTGCGTCCCGCAAGAGGATTAGGAGGAGGTCGATAGCAATGGCCAAGCAAGGGTCGTTCTGGGAGACGCTGATGGTGGGCACGGGTGAAGGACCCGAAGCGGAGCGCAAGCAGGAGGTCCTGCAGTACATAATCCATCGCCTGAAGGGGGATGCTTCCCTAAGAGAGGTGCTCCAAGAGGAGTACATGCGCCGCAACTGCGACCAGCTGGAGATAGAGGAGATCCTCCTCTATCTCCAGCTGGTGCACGCTGCGAGAGGACACATGGAGCAGACCTTCCACAGCGGGGACCTGGATCCCAAAGTTCGCTGAGATTGGGCTCTTGCGGCTCTTAGTACGGCTTCAATAGGCGTTCTGAGAACTTCGCCTCGAAACGGTGTACTAACGGTGTTCTAAGATGTACAGTGCGCGCTATCGGGCTAGGTTGGCTACCCCTTCTAGCCGAGCCAGCGGAACGCGCGACGCAGTTCCGCCGTGCCGTCTCGGTAGTAGGGGCGCCCGTGGGCCATGATCACCTTCTCGGGCTGCCAGGCGAGCATCTCCTCCAAGGAGGCCCGCGCCTCCTCCTTGCGCGGCCCAAGAACGTCAACCTGACCTCGAGAGGGGTCTTGCCGTCGGGGTCGGCTACGC
>CADDZK010000257.1 GCA_902812425.1 Actinomycetota bacterium | reverse complement strand
CCTGGTAGCAGGCCCCGACTCGCTGCCCTACGCGTCCTCTCTGTGCGGGGCCTGCTACCAGGTGTGTCCCGTCAAGATCAACATCCCAGAGGTCCTCGTGCGCCTCCGCGGACGCGTGGTACGCCACAAGCAGGACATGGGCGGCCCGCGCACAAAGCTGGATCCGGAGAACGTCGCGATGCAGACGGTCGCAAGAGTCTTCTCCGACCCGAACCTCTACGAGCGGGCCCAGAGGTTCGCGAGGGTGGGCCAGTGGCCCCTCGTCCGCGGAGGCTCCATAGGGCGCCTCCCGGGCAGGCTCGCCGGCTGGACGGCCGTCCGTGACCTCAAGCCCGTACCGCAGCAGACTTTCCGCGAGTGGTGGAGAGAGAACAGGGGGTGAGCTAGTGGCGACCGCTAAAGAGACGATCCTGTGGCGCATCCGTCACGCGACCCGCGACGTGCCGGAAGCGGAGAGTCCAGAAGACGTGCCCGTCAAGCGCGGCTACCGCACAGAGGACGAAGCCACACGCGAAGAGATCGTCTCGCGCTTCGCCGAACGCACGGCGGAGTACGAGGCCGAGGTCCACCGCGTTGGCCACGACGAGCTGCCGCGGGCTATACAACAGGCCCTCAAGCGGCGAGGCGTGAGACGTCTCGTCGTCCCCCCTTACCTGCCGAAGGATTGGATCCCCGACGGCGTAGAGGCCATGCGCGACGCGGCCAGTCCCCAGCTGACCAAAGAGGAGCTCGACGAGAGCGACGGCGTGCTCACGGGCTGCGCCCTCGGGATAGCCCAGACCGGCACCATCGTCCTCGACGCGGGCAGGGCGCAGGGGCGCAGGGCGCTGACGCTCCTCCCCGACTACCACCTGTGCGTCGTGCGAGAGGAGCAGATCGTCGGCCTCGTCCCCGAGGCCTTCGCGAGGCTCGAAGAGATGGTCAAGAGCGAGGGCAGGGCTGTAACCTTCATCTCGGGCCCTTCTGCAACCTCGGACATCGAGCTCAACCGGGTCGAGGGCGTGCACGGCCCGCGCACCCTCGAAGTGCTCATCGTCGGCTGAGGGTACACACTTCGGGCCATTTTCATCCTGTATAGGAGGATGCGCCGTTACCGCCGGCTCTCGTAAGGGTACGAAGCGGCTACACCAGGGTCATAGACGAAGGAGGCCAGAGATGAGCGAGGAGCGGGAGGTACACCCCCAGGAGCCCGCCGAGGGCGCCGAGGAGAACGTGGAGACCCCCGGAGCGCAGAAGTCGGGCGAGGATCGCGGGACTTCCGAAGGGCTTGGCGCTGAAGAGAGGTCATCGGCGCACCCGCAAGAACCTGCCGAGGGAGGGGAAGATCAGGAAGAAGCGCCCGGCGCCGATCGGCCCAGTAACAGCGATTAGCCCTCTCCGCCGGCGCGTAGGGAAGCGCTCCGGCCATATGGAAGGCCGGAAGCAGTAGAGTGAGCACGTCCGCGGCCTAGAGTCCTCAGCGTCGGGCTGAGGCCGAAGAACTTGCGTGTGCCAGCATTAGGTGGACGCCGTAGGCTTTTTAAGCTGCGAGCCGTGTGTTAGGTTTAGGTCATGGACGATTCACAGATAAGGGTCAGGTACGCGCCGAGCCCGACGGGGAGGCTGCACGTCGGCGGTGTAAGGACGGCGCTCTTCAACTGGCTCTTCGCCCGCAAGAACGGCGGCACTTTTGTCTTGCGCATAGAGGACACGGACCTGGAGCGCTCGACGGAGGAGTCGGTCGAGCAGCTGGAGCGGTCGATGCGTTGGATCGGCCTCAACTGGGACGAGGGTCCCGAGGTCGGGGGCCCGCATCCCCCATACCGCCAGACCGAGCGCTTCGACCTCTATCGTGAGGCCGCAAAGAGACTCCTCGACTCCGGCGCGGCCTACTACGACTTCGCCACCCCGGAGGAGCTGGCCGAGTTCAGGGAACGCGCTCGGGCCGAGGGGCGCCAGCCGATCTACACCGGTGGCGAATACCGCGAGATGGACCCCGACGAGGCGAAGAAGAGGATAGAGGCCGGCGAGCCTCACACCGTCCGCTTCAAGACCCCGCGCGAGGGACAGACGGTGGTCGAAGACATGATCCGTGGCCCCGTCACCTTCGAGAATGCCAACCTCGAAGACTTCGTCCTCATGAAGTCCACGGACACCCCGACCTACAACTTCGCCGCGGCTTTCGACGACGCCGAGATGGAGATAAGCCACGTCATCCGCGGCGACGACCACCTCTCGAATACGCCGAGGCAGATCCTGATCCACGAGGCCCTCGGGAACACCCTCCCTGCCTTCGCCCACGTCCCGCAGGTCCTCGGCCCGGACAAGAAGAAACTGTCCAAGCGTCACGGCGCGGCGAGCGTCGAGGACTTCGCCGAGAAGGGCTACCTGCCCGAGGCGCTCTTCAACTACCTGGCGCTCCTCGGCGCAGGCTACGCCGCAGACGAGGAAATCTTCACGCCCGAGGAGCTCGCAGAACGCTTCCGCATCGACCGCGTGAGCGGCAACCCGGCCATCCTCGACGAGCAGAAACTCAGGTCCGTCAACGCCGTCTACCTGAGGCGCAGGAGCCCCGAGGAGCTCGCCGCCCTCGCCGCCCCCATGCTCGTCGAGTCGGGCGCGGCCACGGAGGAGGAAGTCGAGCGGGACAGGCCGCGTCTCGAAGAGATCATGGCTCTCCTCAAGGAGCGCATCGCCCTGACCACCGAGATCCCCGACGCCGTCGGCTACTTCTACGGCGACACGCTCGACTACGACGAGGCCGAGTTCGAGAAGCAGTTCGGCAAGGAGTTCGTCCGCGATAATTTTCCCGAGCTCGTAGAGCGCCTCGCGGCCCTCCCCGGGTGGACGGAGGCGGCGATAGAGGAAGCGGTGCGCGGCCTCGCCGCCGAGAAGGAGAAGGGCGCACGCCACCTCATACACCCCTTGCGCTTCGCCGTCACGGGACGCACCGTGAGCGCAGGCCTCTTCGAGACCATGCAGCTCCTCGGCCGCGAGCGCAGCCTGATCAGGGCCAGGGACGCCGCCCAGAAGATGCAGCGCCTACCCGTCTAGAGAACGCCCGGAACCCTTTTGACGAACCGCAGACCGTCGGGTAGAATCTTCCTCTGCCTGTCGGCAAGGCCCCATCGTCTAGAGGCCAAGGACATCGCCCTCTCACGGCGAAAACCCGGGTTCGAATCCCGGTGGGGTCACTCTCGCAAGCCCGCTTCGAAGCGGGCTTTTTTCATGCCAGTAACACCGGTTCTGTTGTCGACGCCGTCACGGTAGCAGCATCACCTTAACCCGCTATAGTAGTTCTGCGTGGTCGCCGGCCCCGCTACCTGCCCTCGACGCTAGCTCCTGCCCACTCGTCTCTGAGATCTTTGTGGAACTCTTGTCAACAAAAAGTGGAATCGTACGAGAAATATGCCGTCTGGCAGACGCGCCGTGCCTTAATCGGGGTTTAGAGTCAAGCATGGGCGACAGCGAGGAACAATCGCTTCTCGGCAACGGCTACTACCTGGACTTGGTAAACCACTTCGGCTTGATAGTGCTACGCAGGGACGACGGCACCGAGGTCGCCAAGTTCAGCGTGTGGGACGCGACCAGTAAGGCCATCGAGCAGGCCGCCCGAGAAGACAAGCGTGCGAACCTGAAGGTGTAAACCCCACTGGCCGTATGGGCTACGCGCGACGGGCTGGCCCATTATTACACGCCGAACGTAGGGGGCAGCCCCACCGGTGGACCCGTCCACCCTTACCAGGTCAGGATGGTCTTTCGCCTTTCCCCGCGTTTTCGTTCTGAGCGGGCGAAGAGGTGCACCTCTTCGCCCTGAGAACATTACGAGTTGCGTATGATCCTCACGGACAGCAAACCGCCTACCAGTAGTATCGCCGGAAGAACCCATAGCGTTAACGGCGAAACGATGCCGCCGCTGTCGGGCAGCGGCGAAGCTACGGCCGTAGCAGTCACGCTGGCCGTTGCGCTGGCAGTGGCCGTCGTGCTCGAGCTGGCGGTAGAACTCGCGCCCGCCGCGCTGGCGGTCGCATTGGCGGTAGAACTCGCGCTCGCCGTCGTCTCGCAAGCTATCCCGTCATGGTCTGCATCGAGACCGAACGGGTCGCTGGGGTCAGCCTGCAATTCCGCCTGGGCCTGGGCGTGGGTGAGCTGCGAACAATCCAGATCTACCGCCAGCGCGGCGGGCGCGAAGAGTAACATAGACGCAGCAGATAACGTGACTAACACCAATGCCTTCTTCACGATACCTCCCTCTGGTTGTTCTCCCCTCGCCGGGATGTATGTGCATCTTCCCGACGTGGTCATGTTAGGCGATTTAAGAAACCTATGTCAATATGTAGCGAGTGGAGGACCGCGAGAGTGCGGTGGAGGAATGGCTTCGCAACGCGGGAGCCAGCATGGAAATCGCGCGTATTTGGGAGCACGATGACACAGCGAAGAGCGTTCGTAGGATAATATCGGGGACCTATGCGGGGCACCAGACGAAAGGTTATGACGCGCTGGCGACGCTTCAAGCACAGTGTTCCCGGGCGCCGCTTTCAAGAACGCTACCATCGCGCCCGCCGCCAAAGGGAATCGGGACAAGCTCCCAGATGGTTGAGGCCGCTCAACCTCTTCGGCGGGTTGGCCCTCGTCGTGGCGGGGTTCGCCTTTCTTCCCACGCCGGGTCCTAGCTACATCATCATCGTTTTGGGACTGTGGATGATGGCGGGCCAGTGGTTGCCTCTGGCCCGGTTCTTCGACTGGTTAGAGCCGAGGGCGAGGAAGTTGTGGAGGCGCACACCACTCTGGCCGAAGATCCTGATGGGGCTTGCGTTGTTGGGTGGGCTTGCGTACCTCATCTTCGGCTAGCGCGGGCTACACGAGGAAAGCGTCTCTCGCCAGCCGTCCCTGCGGCTTCTCAGCGATGACTGCTTCGCCAAGGACATCGCCTTCTCACGGCGAAAACCCGGGTTCGGATCCCGGTGGGGCCACTCTCGCGAGCCCGCTATGAGGCGGGCTTTCGTCACGCCAGGAAGAGGATCGCGAACCCGATCCCGACCGCCGCGCCCGCGAGCGTCTGCGGCAGCGTATGCGCCTTCTGTGCGACCCGCGACCAGACCACGAGGGGCAACGCGAGGAGGAAGACGAGGCCCACAGGACCTAACAGCAGGAGCCCTGCGGCCGCGGCGTTTCCGGCGACGGTGCAGTGGGCGCTCGCTTTCCACACGAGTGTGAGTAGGGCGACCGCCGCACTCGCCAGGCCCATAGAGAGGGTCAGCAAAACGAGGTCTTGTGGGGCGTCGAGCAGGGACAGGACCGCAAGCAGCGCCACGAAGGCGGCGAGCAGGAAGAGGGCGGGGACGAGGCGTTCGGCGCGGGCGGAGATCCAGAAGTCCCCGACCCGCGAGCGTCGCCGCATGAGGAAGACGTAGCCCGCCACGGCCGCCGCCGCGAGTGACTCCATGGCCAGATAGAGGAGGCCTAAAGAGACACCGGCCTCTGCGAGAGCGACGAGGGCAAAGAGCGCCGTAAAGATGGCGAAAGGGTTGAGCGTGTTGGTCAAAACGTGGGCGAGTCTCTGAGGGCGTATGGTCATGGTGGGTAGAATAGAGTGCGTGCAACGCCCGCGCACACTTACCGACGAGGAGACCCTCGCGCTGTGGTACGAGCTGGGACGCCTCTACTCGGAGTACGGGGGCGGTGGGCAGCAGGCTACGAAGCTGGGCTTCGCGGTCGTTTGCGCCGTGGGGGCGCTCGTACTGCTCTCGGCACCCCTGATCGGCACGGCGTGGGCCGGACCATTCGCCGCCGCGATACCCGTAGTGGCGGGGCTGCTCTCTGGTGGCGGGCTGTTC
>CADDZK010000256.1 GCA_902812425.1 Actinomycetota bacterium | reverse complement strand
GTAAGAACCGCCTGTGCCGGGAACGGCGAAGAGCACGAACCCTGTGGCTGCTATCACGGGACCTATAACCAGCGGCAGCCGCGCCCCGAAGCGTGTGATCAGACCACCGGCCCAACGGGACATCAAAAAAGTGATGATGGTGAAAGGCAGAAACGAGCTACCCGCCGCCGTCGCCGAGTAGCCGTGGACCTGGATCAGCAAGAAGGGCAGAAAGTACAGCGCCCCGCCGAGCCCGGCGTAGAGGAGCAAGGTCAGCAGGTTCGCCCCCGAGAAGTTCCTGGAACGGAACAGGCTGAGCGGCATCATCGGGTCGTCGGTCCGCCGCTCCCTCGCTACGAAGGCCAGGAGCGCGCAGACCCCGAGTACGAGGGAGAGGATCACCCTGAGGTTGGCGAAGCCGGCCTCGGCCGAGCTGATCAGGCCGAATACCACAGCGCCGAGCCCGACCGTCGCGAGCACGGCGCCCGGGATGTCGAGCTTCCTCGCATCCGGGTCTCGACTCTCGGGGACGTGACGGGCGACGATGAGCAGTACCACCACAGCGAGCGGCACGTTTATGAAGAAGGCGGCCCGCCACGAGATGTTGTCCACCAGGAACCCGCCGAGGATCGGACCGAGTGCAGTGGTTACCCCCGAGAGCCCGGCCCAGGTGCCTATGGCCTTCCCACGCTGGTCCCCCTCGAAGGAGGCGCTGATGATCGCCAGGGAGCCAGGCACGAGCATCGCGCCCCCGACGCCCTGAACGGCGCGCGCCAGGATCAGCATATCCGGGCTCATAGAGAGCGCGCACCACACGGAGGCGAGGGTGAAGATCGCTATCCCTAAAGAGAAGATGCGCTTGCGTCCGTAATGGTCCCCGAGGGAGCCACCGACCAGGATCAGGGCCGACAGAAACAGCGCGTAGGCCTCGACGATCCACTGCGCGTCGACCGCGGTCGCCCCGAGCCTCTCCTGAATCTGCGGGAGCGCGACGTTCGTCACCGTGCTGTCGATAAAGGCCATCGCAGACCCGATGATGGTCGCGGCGAGGATCCAGGGCCCCGACCGCGGCGCGCACGGTGCGTCAGCCTTCCCTGACCGGATGACGCCGACGTCACAGGGAGGATTGCCTATGTTAGCCAAGCTGCCTACCCTCTCCCTGTCAGAATGAAGAACCCTCCGTCTTCAGGAACTCGGCCTCCTCAGGGGTCGTCCGGCGGCCCAGAATGGCGTTCCTGTGCGGGAAGCGCCCGAACCGCTCGACTATCTCCCTGTGCCCGACGGCGTAGGTCGTTACGTCAGGTGCGCCCGGCTCCTCTGCGAGCCGTGCGAAAAGCTCGACGGAGCGGCGCTGGTCGTCTGCGTTCTCGCTGTGCATGAACGGCATGTACAGGAACATCCTCTGAAAAGCGGGGAGCTCGCGGTCCAACGCGTGCTCGACAGCATACCTTGAGGTTTCGAGCGCCTTCGCGTCGGTGGCATGGGTGCGTCCGTCTCCGCGGAACATGTTGCGGGGGAACTGGTCGAGCACTATCACGAGCGCCAGGCAACTCTCGGCTTCGCCCCGCCAGCCGTCGAGGTAGCCCGCCGCGGCCTCCTCGTAGAGACCGGCGAAACGCTCCGTGACCCCGGCGTCGAAGGCGGGGTCTTTGCGAAACCACGTATCGCGAAACTCGCCGTAGCCGGGCTCGCCCTCGCGGCCGAACCAGAACTCGAGTACCTCCCTGGCCCTACTCGGCACGCCCGATTACCGTGATGTCTTCGTCGCGGCGGGTGAAGATGCGTCCCTCCACCCGGCTCCTGTAGCCGTCTATCATCCAGAGCTCGGGCACGATCTCCGAGACCAGCTCTCCGTCGTCGAACATCCTGACCATCGAGCTCTCGGAGACGACGACGGCGACGGCGTTCGTCCGCTGCGAGATCGAAGCGCCGGCCATGTGACGGCTGCCCAGCCCGAGCGGCAGATCGAGGCTGTCCGAGGCCGCGTCTATGTAGCGTGCCGCAGAGAGCACCACGCCCGAGTTCGAGACGATGAAGGCGCCGTCGAGCTGGGCGAGCTCCTTGATCGTCTCGCGCATGTCGGGGTTCTCTATCTGCTTGCTCTCGTTAGGGTGGCCCTGCAGAGGGTCGAGGATCAGGGGCTTCGAGCGCTTTATGACCTCGCCCGAGTCGCCGACGACGAAGAGAGTTCCGATCTTCCGCCCCTCGCGTCCCTCGCGCGCGATCTCCACGGCGAGCGAGACCGTCTGCTTGAGTACCTCCGCGTTTACCCTGCGCTTCGCAGAGCAGATCTCCTCGAACACATGCGACTTTCCCATCTCAACCTCCGTTCAGTCTGGTATCTACCGAAATCCCATCAGCATGGTCGATGGGCGGCACAGCGAGCCCGACCCGGATCTCGCCAGTCCTACAGAATCTACAGAAAGGCTCGAAGAGGCGACCCTGCGCCTCGCGCGGTATCGTCGGCTTCGCCATATTGCCCGCCCTTCAAATGCGATTCTTAAATAGTTGCTCGGGTCCGCAAATCGCGCCCTGTCGTCCTCGGGACGCCCTACAAAAATTCTAGCATCCCCCGCAACCCGCCCATTCGGGTAGGTGGTCGATACCCGTTGTTTCGAGACTAGGAGAGCCTGGGCAAAGTCTCAGATAACCACTCTCCGGCCTCGTCGATCTCCTCGTAGGTGAGCCCGTGGCCTGTATTGCGCCAGCGGAGATCCACGTCGGCGCCGGCCTCGCTGAGAATATCGGCGAGCCTCTGGGAGTTGTCTGCTGGGATCATCTGGTCTCGGCGGCCCGAGGCCATGAAGACCGGCATCCCCGAGAGGTCCGGCATCACCTCGGGCTCGAAGGGCACCATCGCCCTGAACAGGACGGCGGCCCGCAGCAGACCTGGATGGAGCAGGATCGTGCTCGCCGCCACGTTGGCCCCGTTGGAGTAGCCGACGGCGACGACCTTCGAGAGGTCGAAGCCGTATTCCTCCGAGGCGGCCTCGACGAACTCCGCTAGCTCGTGCGTACGAAACAGCAGATCTTCGTGGTCGAAGACGCCTTCTGCGAGGCGCCTGAAGAAGCGCGGCGCGCCGTACTCGGAGACCTTGCCGCGGGGGGAGAGGATGGCGGCGCCAGGGGCGAGCTCCTGTCCGAGAGGGATCAGGTCCTCCTCGTTGCCGCCAGTGCCGTGCAACAGGAGCAACGTCGGGCCCGCCTCGTCCTCGCCGGGCACGAAGCGGTGGACGAAGCCGAGGTCAGATCTCATACGCCCTCTCCGGCGGGGACGCGAAGCAGTGGGAGGACCTCTTCGAGCCTCTCGCGGCGGGTCTCGAGCCAGGGCGGGAGCTTGAGGTGCGTGCCGAGCTCTTCCTCCGGTTCGTCGACGGCGAAGCCGGGGGGGTCTGTGGCGATCTCGAAGAGCACCCCGCCAGGCTCGCGGAAGTAGATCGAACGGAAGTAGTTCCTGTCCAGAACCGGCGTCACGTTGTAGCCGAGCGCGGCGACCTCCTCGCGCAGCGCGAGATGGGTCTCCTCGTCGGGGACGCGGAAAGCGACGTGGTGGACGGTGCCGACGCCCATGCTCCCGCGGGGGAAGCCAGAGGCGCCGATCACGTCCACCGTATTTCCTGGACCGCCCTCGCCCGCGGCGAGCCTGACCCTTCCTTCGGTCTCATCGATGCGCCTGAATCCCAGATGGCCGGTCATGAGCCCCACCGTGCTCTCCGTCGTCTCGACGGCGAGGGCGACGTGATGGAATCCCCTGACGGAGTGCTCGGCGGGGACGGGGCCATCATCCCATCCCTGGCGTCCGTCTTCTGCGGCGACGAGCTCGATGCGCAGGCGGTCGGGGTCCTCGAAGGTGAGGACCGTCTCCCCGAAGCGGTCGCGCGGCTTCTCGAAGCGGACGCCGCTCTCGACCAGGCGCTCCGTCCAGTAGCCCAGAGAGGTGGCAGGGATGGAGAACGAGGTGACGACGAGCTGGCCCGCCCCGATGCGTCCCCCCGGCGCGTGAGCCCACGGGAAGAAGGTCATGATCGTACCCGGGTTCCCCACGCCGTCGCCGTAGTAGAGGTGGTAGGTCTCGGGATCGTCGAAGTTGACGGTCTTCTTGACCAGCCGCAGGCCGAGGGTGCCGGCGTAGAAGTCCACGTTGCGCTGGGGCTCGCCCGAGATGGCTGTTACGTGGTGGATTCCCGTGGTCTCAGGCGTCATGACTCTCCTCTCCCTGATCTCATATGGTGCTAGATTATCTTAGCATCGGCTGACAAGCCGTTAATCAGGCCAGGACAGATGAAACCTAATTAGGTAACCGCTGCTAATTAGCGCACGGAGTGCCTGTCGCAGTAGATTCCCGCTTGCGCGGAAATGACGTTGGGAGCAAGTCTTGCCTGGGGGTTGCAGCAGGCGTGTTCGCCCGCCACGAGGAGGTCTGGAGGGTGGTTTTCAATCCACCAATTACGCGAACTTCGTCTTGCCGCCCTTTCTTGGAAGTTGGACTTCCGCTTGAAACTGTCTGATAATTCCGGAATTGCCCCGATCAGGACTCGTGCGAGTGGTCAAAACGGACCTACAAGCACCATTTGGCTACTTTGAGTACCGCTACCCCGACCCTTCGGGAACCCTCTAGAGATTTATCAGACGGTTTCTCCAGGCATTTCGTGGATAAGCCTCCGTAGAGATGCACCATAGCTCGTTGTGTGGCATGCTACGAGGTGTAAGTAAGGACACTTGCAAGTAAGCGGGTGCGCCATGATTCGCCAAAGTTATCTCATAGCTGTAGTGGGGGCCTTTCTGATCACTATTGTGGTGGTAGGTTGCGGTAGTGGTCCGAGGCACATCGACGACGAGCGCGGTGACGAGGAGGGTGCTGTCGCCACCAACGAGGAGACCACAGCGCCCAAGGGAGACCGATCGGCTGCCGGGACTGCGCAAGAGCTCGTGGGCTTTGACGAGGAGGTGGTCTCTTCTCTTGGCCCCGACAACGTGCCAGCGGGCTTCGGCGAGGGCTCCTTGTGGGCGACCGACCAAACGCTCCTCAAGCGGGTGGACCCCCAGACCGGCGAGGTGGTGGCAGAGATCCCGGACGAAGCCTTCGCCGAAGGCTCCAATGTCTTTACGCGGGTAGCGTTCGGGGCTGGCTCCGTGTGGGTCTCCTCCGGCTACTACGAAATGGGACCCGCCCCCAAGAGGGTGCCGACCGACGCCGTGTTTAGGATCGACCCGCAGACGAACCGGATCGTAGACAGGATACCCGTGGACCCCCCTACTGGGCTGGCTTTCGGACACGGTTCGGTGTGGGCAACGAGCATATCCTACGGCACGGTGTCACGCATCGACCCTCAAACCGGCGAGGTGGTGGCGAAGATAAAAGTAGGCCGGGGCGCAGCGGACATCACGGCCGACGAGAGCTCGGGGGCCGTGTGGGTCGCCAGCTCGTACCTCGCCAAAACCCTGGGAGGATACGATTTTCCGAAGTACTCCAAGGACAGGAACCTCACGCGCATAGACCCAGAAACCAACCGCGTGGTCGAGGAGATCCCGATCGAGGCGCACTCACACTATGGCGGCGGGGCGAATAACGTGGCCGTAGGCGAAGGGACGGTGTGGGTGCTGAGCGGAGACGGCAACCTTTTGAAGGTGGACCCCGCAACCAACGAGATCGCCGCCAGGGTCTCCGTCGGCGTCTCGACCCCGTCGGGCCTGGCAGTCTACGGGGGCGGGGTGTGGGCCATGGGTCAAGGAGCCAATGAGTACTGGCTCGTGCGGGTAGATCCCACCACGATGCAAGTCGTGGCCGCCGAAGACATCGGGCCATACTGGCTCGACCCTGGGGGCCTGGCTGCGGGCGGGGGATACGTCTGGTTCGAGA
>CADDZK010000255.1 GCA_902812425.1 Actinomycetota bacterium | reverse complement strand
CCTCATCCCCCTGCGGGCGGCGGAGGCGAGGTGGTCTATGCGCGAGGCCCTCTCGGGTCCGAGGAAGATCTCCCTGTGCCTGTCCCCCCAGTACCAGACGTGCGGTGCGAAGAAGGATGCTGTGATTCCAAGCTCGCCCATACGGTCGAGCTGGTCCTCCCCCACTGTCTGGCAGTGCTCGATGCGGTGCCTGTGGTCCGCCCGCGGATCGTTCCATAGCGCCTTCTCGTAAGCGTTCAGGATGGACTCTATCGCGGCGTCGCCGTTGCCGTGCGTCCAGACCTGCCACCCTGAGGAGTGGGCGTCTGCGACCATGCTGTCGAGCTCTTCCTGCGGCCAGATCAGATGGTGATCGGCGGGCTCATCCTCCCCGAAGTAAGGCTCGCGCAGCGCGGCGGTCTTTATCTGAATAGAACCGTCCTGGAAGAACTTGACGGCCAGCGGACGTACCAGGTCAGGGTCCCCGGGCCACCGCAGACCGGGCCCTGCCCCCTCGCGCAGCTCCTTCCAGAACTGGTACATGATCGCCGCGCCGAACCGCAGCGGCAGGTCCCCCTCGGCGGCGACCCTCGCGTACGCCTCGGCGTCGCGCAACCCGTAGTTGAATCCTATGGCGGCGTCCACGACCGAGGTTACGCCCGCCGCCAGATACTCCTCGCTGGCGTTTCGCAGGTAACGCAATATATCTTCTATCGAAGGCTCGGGGAGATGTGACTGGACGAGGCGTTGCGCCCACTCCCAGAGAATACCGTCGGGCTCACCACCCGCGTACCGGCCGATGTGGCCCCCTTCAGGGTCAGGCGTCTTCGCGGTGATGCCGGCGAGCCTGAGCGTCTGCGTGTTCGCCACGAGGCAGTGGCCTGTGATGTTCCTGAGCAGGACGGGATGGTCTTCGCTCGCCCGGTCCAGCTCGCTGCGGGTGGGATGCCGCGCCTCCTTAAGCAGCGTGTGGTCGTAGCCGTTGCCGACGACCCATTCTCCGGTCTGCGTCTCCTTCGCCCTGACCCGCAGCGCCTCCACTATCTCATCCAGAGACGAGCAGCCCCTGCAGTCAACCTCCTCCAGGTATCGCCCGTAGAAGATGGGATGGCTGTGAGACTCGACGAAGCCTGGGAGGGCGATGCGGTCCCCGAGATCTATGACCTCGGCCCGCGAGCCTGCGGCGAGGCGCGCCTCGCCGGCGTCACCGACGTAGGAGATTCTGCCGTCACGGATGGCGACGCCCCCGGCAGTCGGTCGCGCGGGGTCGAGGGTATAGACCCTGCCGACCAGGACGCAATCGGCGTTGGTCATGGCGCTACTCCGGTCTACAGCTCACCGGGATTGCGCCCGCCCGCCGGGGCCGTGGCCGGCGTCCTCCTCCCCCAGAGCAAACGTGGCACGTAGGCGAGCAGGAGCGCGAGGAGGCTGATCACACCGAACAGCAGCGGCTTCTGCTGGGCCGGGATGAACGCCATGGCGGCGACTATGAGGATCATGCTCGCTATGGTCAGGTACGTCAGATAGGGATAGGCCCACATCTTCACGCGGAGCCTCGCGGGGTCTTCCCGCTCTAGCGTCCTCCGCAACCGCAGCTGGGAGATCGCAATGAACACGTAGACGAAGATGGCGACCGCGCCGTAGGAGTTGACGAGGAAGGCGAACACGGTCTGGGGAGAGACGTAGGACATGACGACGGCGACGTACCCGAAGATGGTCCCAGCGAGTATGGCCGGTACGGGGACCCCGTTGCCGCTCAACCTGGAGAACACCCCCGGGGCGTCACCTTTTCTCGCCAGGGCCATGAGCATCCTCGATGAGACGTAGAGCCCCGAGTTCAGGGCGGAGAGCACGGCCGTCAGGACGACCGCGTTCATGATGTTGGCCGCTCCGGGTATGCCTATGGTTTCGAGCGCGCTGACGTAAGGGGTCGCGATGCGATCCGAGTTCCAAGGGATGATGCAGATGACCAGGAAGACCGAGCCGACGTAGAAGATGAGCACCCGCGTTATAACCGAGTTGGTGGCCTTGGCCACGGCCCTCTCGGGCTCGGCTGACTCTGCGGCGGCGATGGTGACTATCTCCGCGCCGAAGTAGAAGCCCGTCGCAGCGACGGCGCCCGTGAGCACGGGTCCTATGCCCTTGGGCGCGAACCCCCCTTGCGCCGTGAGGTTGGAGAAGCCGCCCCCACCTCCGGGCCACAGCCCGAGCACGAACAGCGCCCCGAGGAAAAGGAACACGACTATCGCAGCCACCTTGATGGAGGCGAACCAGAACTCGAACTCACCGTAGTTGCGTACCGAGAGCAGATTGGTGACGGTGAAGATCACGATGAGCACGAGGGTAAAGATCCAGGACGACACGTTCGGCAGCCAGTACTGCAAGAGCGTCGCCCCTGCGACCGCCTCGAGCGCGACGACGATCACCCAGAAGTACCAGTACATCCAGCCGGTGAGGAAACCGGCCATGTTGCCTAAAGCGAGGCGGCTGTACTCGTAGAAACCCCCTATCGCGGGATAGGCGACGGCCATCTCCCCAAGCATGCGCATCACGAGGACCACGATGATGCCCGTTATTATGAAAGAGACGATCGCCGCAGGCCCCGTCTGCTGCATCACGACGCCGCTTCCTACGAAGAGGCCGGCCCCGATCACACCCCCGAGCGCGATCATCGACATGTGCCTGCGCCTCAGGCTGTGCTGCAGCCCATCCTGCCTCTGCTCCTCGCGCCGACCTTCCATGCCACCTCCCCGATATGGATTGTCTATCATTCAAGTGAACATTACGGACACGGTACCGAGCCGGCTACTCCGGGTCAAGCTACGGGGGGCCTCACCGGCCTCTCGCCTTCTGCGTTCCCCTCGAAGACTTCTTTTATGGTCTCCACGATGAACTCCAGGTCCTCGTCCGTGATGTTCAGCGGCGGGCTCAGGGTGATGACGTTGTTGAAGCCAGGCGTGGTGTCGCCGTTCTTGCCGACGATCAGACCCCGCTCCTTGCAACCTGAGACGACCTCGGCGACCCTCGCCGCGCTGGCTGGCTGGCGGCTCTCTCTGTCCTCGACGAGCTCGATGCCGCACAGGAGCCCCTTGCCCCTGACCTGGCCGACGTGCGGGTTGTCCTCGATGGCCGAGAGGCCCGCGCGCAGCTTCTCCCCCATCGCGGCGGAGCGCTCGACGAGACCCTCTTCCTCGAAGACACGGAGGTTCCTTACGGCGACGGCGCAGCCCGCGGGGTGCCCGCCGAAGGTGTTGACGTGGCGCAGGCGCCCGTACTGGTCCGTCCCCTCGAACTTCTCGAAGAGCGTGCGTTTCACTGCTGTGGCTGAGAGCGGGAAGTAGGAGCTCGTTATGCCCTTCGCCATCGTCACTATGTCCGGCCTTATCCCGTAGTGCTGGTGGCCGAACCTCTCACCCGTCCTGCCGAAGCCGCAGATGACCTCGTCCATGATCAGGAGTACGCCCGTCCTCTCGCAGACCTGTCCGACCTCCTCGACGTAGCCCTCGGGCGGGACGATGATGCCCCCGCCCGTGATGATGGGCTCCATGATCACGGCCGCCACGGTCTCGGGGAGCTCCCACTCTATAACGCGCTCTATCTCTTTTGCGTACTTGAGGGCGCACTCCCTGCCGCACTCACCGCCGCCCTCGCAGTAGATACAGCGGTAGCCGTCGGGGGGTGAGACGTGCAAAAAGCCGGGTGCCAGCGGCTCGTAGCGGTACTTCCGCAGGGCGTGGCCCGTCGCTGCCAGCGAGCCCAGAGTGTTGCCGTGGTAGGCCCTGTAGCGGGAGACGAACTTCCACCGTCCGGGGTCGCCGTTCTGCTGGTGGTACTGGCGCGCTATCTTGAAGGCCGTCTCGTTCGCCTCGGAGCCCGAGTTGGAGTAGAAGATTACGTACTCGTCTTTGAGCCACTCGTTGAGCTTCTCGGCGAGCTCGATGGCGGGCAGGTGTCCCTGCATCATCGGGTAGAAGGGCATGGTCGTGAGCTGCTCGTAGGCCGCGCGGGCCAGCTCCTCGCGGCCGTAGCCGACGTTTACCGACCAAAGTCCGGCCATGCCGTCGAGGTAGCGGTTGCCGTCTACGTCCGTAACCCACGCCCCTTCGGCCTCGGTCACGACCATCGTCGCCGCCTCGGGGTCGAACCCGGTCATGGCGTGCCAGACGTAGCGGCGGTCCTTCGCAAGCAGATCCCTGGTATCCTGCATCGTCCTCCGATCCTGGTCCTTCTACGGCACGGGACCCTCTCAGGAAGAGGCCCCGACCTTCTGCCAGTTCCTGTGGTCGGTCGCGGCGTACTTCTCGAGAAAACGCTCGGGCAGCTTGAGGGCGTCGCGCCTGAAAGGCGGGGCGAGCTGCGTACCGTCGACCCTGATGTCGAGCACGGTCGGGTTGCCCGAGCGGATCGCGGCCTCGAAAGCCTCACCGACGTCGCCGGGATCCTCGACCAGCGCACCATCGGCGCCCATAGCCCTCGCGACCTCGGCGAAGTCAGGCCCCTGTATCTCGGAGCCGACGAAGCGGTTGTTGTAGAAGTCGACCTGGTTACGCTGTTCCGCGCCCCACTTCTTGTTGTTGAAGACGCACGCGACTACGGGGAGGCCCTGCTCGACGGCGGTCGAGACCTCGTGCAGGCTCATCCCCCACGCCCCGTCGCCGACGACCGCGACCACGGGGCATTCGGGGCGTGCTAGCTGGGCTCCGAGCGCCGCAGGGTAGGCGAAGCCGCAGTTGCCGAACGTCAGCGCGGCTATGAACTTGCGCGGCCTGGTGAACTCCAGGTAGCCGTTCGAGGTCGAGCAGACGTTGCCGATGTCGGTGGTGACGATGGCGTCATCGGGGAGGACGCGTGAGATCTCGAGCAGCGCCCTGCGGGGGTTGATCGGCTCACCATCCACCATCGCCGCAGAGACCTGCTCTTCTCTCCACGCCTCCTTCTCAGCCTCGATGCGCTCTATCCGCTCCCTGTCTGGCCCGCCGTTCTTCGACTTCGCCCTGAGGCGGGCCAGGATCTCCTCCCCAGCCTCCTTCGCGTCGCCGACGATGCCGACCTCTATGGGGTGCGTGCGCCCGATCTGCTTGGGGTTGATGTCCACCTGCACGATCTTCGCTCTCATCGGGAACCAGTCAACGTCGTACTGCGGGACGGTCCCGAACACAGAGAGCCTGGAGCCGAGCGCGAGCACGACGTCGGCCTCGGAGAGGATCTTCATCGCGGCCTTCGACCCCATGTACCCGAGCGGCCCGACGGAGAGGTGATGGTCGGCAGGGAAGGCGTCGTTGTGCAGATACGACGTGGCCACAGGCGCACTGAGGTACTCGGCGATGGCCTTGACGGTCTCGATAGCGTCGGCGTCGACTACTCCCTTCCCCGAGATGATGGCGGGGGTCTTCGCGTTCGCGAGCAGTTCCGCGGCCCTGTCAAGCGACTCGACCGAACCCTTGCTCCTCATGTCGGCCCTGTACTGGTGAGGCGCGAGGATCTCATCCTCCAGCTCGCCGTAGAAGTGGTTGCGGGGTATGTCGTAGAGCACTGGCCCGCGCTCGGCGTAGGCGATGCGGAAGGCCGTCCTCAGGACATCGGCTGCCCTTGATGGGTGCGTTACTTCGACGGTGGCCTTCGTGATGGCCCTGAAGATGCTCACCTGGTCGCTCTCCTGAAAACCGTCCCAGCCTATGGTCGTCGTCCCCGCTGAGGGTGAGATCACCACCATCGGCGTGTGCGCCATGTTGGCGGCGGCGACGGAGGTGACCATGTTGGTGATGCCAGGTCCGTTCTGCCCGGCGACGACCCCGGCCCTCCCCGTAATACGCCCCCAAGCATCCTCCATGTGCGCAGCGCTCTGCTCGTGCCTGACAGGCACGAGCAGAGCGCTGCGCACATGGAGGA
>CADDZK010000254.1 GCA_902812425.1 Actinomycetota bacterium | reverse complement strand
TGATGTCGGATGTCCAGTCCACGTAGAGGGCGCCGGGGATGTGCGCCTCGTCGTACTCCTCACGGGCAGCCAGGTACTCGGCCCTCTGGCGCCCGCCGCCGAGGTCGGTCTTCTTCACGTAGCCCCTGATATCTACGACGCGAAGGTTCTCTTCCTCAAGGTGATCTGCGAGCCAGTCGGTGCTGACGAGGGAATCTAGGTTCTCCATCACTCTACTCCTCGAAGATATCGTGCTCGCTCGCGTAGGCTTCGGCGAGCTCGTGGGCTCTCTCCTTGTCGTCTTTGTGGAGGCGTCCCTCGACGACCTCATTCTGGAGGTAGTCTTTGAGGACCTTGATCCAACGCCCCGGACCTCTGCCGAACCGCTGCATGAGGTCGTTGCCGCTCAGGGGGCTCTCCAGTTTTTCCACGGCGTCCTCGGCGCGGATCTCGTCCACCCTGCCCTTGAGGCTCTTCCAGGACTCCTCGGCGATGTGCCTGCGCCGCGGCGCGCTCCCCGTGATGTCGGCCCTGGCGAGCTTGAGGAGCATGTCCACGTTGGCGAGCTCCCTGTCGCCGCGCGCGAGGTACGTATCCCTGATAAAGCGCCTGACTGCGGAGTCGCTCCAGGGGTCGCGCCCCGTCGCGTAGCTCATCGGGCGCATGTGGTTGGCGACGAGGTGTGAAACGGCGTCTACGTCGTCCTTCGGGTAGGTGAGGCGCTGCATAGCGCGCCGCGCTATGGCAGCCCCCACGTTCTCGTGGCCGTAGAAGTGGATCTTCTTCGGGACCGTACGTCCACCGCAAATCTCACACTCGCCCTCTTCAGGCGTCTTGTGCGTGCTCTTCGCGCCGCAGTAGGTGCAGCGGTGCTCGTAGACGAGCGTCCTCGGCTTGCCGATGTCGTGGAAGAAGGCGGCTTTGCGCAAAATAGGGTCGGCCTCGACGCTACTGACGACGATCAGTGTATGCTCGAAGACGTCCTTGTGGTGGAACTCGGCCTCCTGCTCGACGTCGACCGTCTCCATGAACTCGGGCACGATGTAGGGCATCAGCCCGAGGCGTACCAGCGTCCTGAGGCCCGAGGCGACATTCTCGGAGATGAGGATCTTCTCGAACTCGTCCCTGATGCGCTCCGCAGAGATGCTCTGTAGCCAGTGGCCGTTGTCCCTGATGGCCTCTTCCAGGTCGGGCGTCATCGCGAAGGGTCTCTCCTGGGTGCTCAGGGTCGTCTCGAAGCGCACGGCCCTGAGCATCCGCAAGGGGTCGTCGCGCATCCTCTCCAGAGGGTCCCCGACGGGGCGTATAACGCCCGTTTCGAGGTCCCTTCTCCCTTCGAAGGGATCGAGGATCTCACCGCTCAGCGCATCAGCAGCGACGGCGTTGATGGTAAAGTCCCTTCTCGCCAGGTCCTCCTCCAGGCTCTCGCCGAACCTGACCTCGGGGTGGCGGCTCCCCTCCGTATAGAGGTCGGTCCTGTAGGTCGTGACCTCGACCGCGTAGCCGCCTACCCTCGCCCCTATGGTCCCGAAGCGTTCCCCCACACTCCACAGGTGCTCCGCGCGCGGCCCCAAGAGGCGTTTGATCTCCCCTGGACGTGCGTCAGTCGTCGCGTCTATATCCGGGTGCGCACCACCGAGCAAACTGTCCCGCACGTACCCGCCCACGAGGTACAGATCATGCCCCGCCCCCCTGAAAGCCTCGCCGAGGCGCGAGAGAGGCCCCGGAACCTCCAGCTTCTTTACGTCGGCCATCACAATGACCAGATTCTAGTACCTATGGGGCCCAAGTCTAGAAGACGCTAGACGGGGATGGCGGCTTCGCGGGAGGGGAAGATATCGAAGTAGTCCTGGAAGCCCGTCACGGAGAAGATGCGCTCGACGGCTTTGGAGGGGGCTGCGAGGCGGAGGGAGATCCCCTGTTGTTCTAAGGTATCTTTGGATCTCATGAGTGCAGAGAGGGCCGTAGAGTCCATGAAAGCCACGTCGCCCATATCGACGACGACGGCGCCGACACCCTCGCTCTCGGCGGCCCGCTCTATGGCGTACTGGAACCTCGGGGCTGTGTGGAGGTCCATCTCGCCGCGCGCGGAGACGACGGAGTACCCTTCGGCATGCTCGTCTATGCTGACCTCGAAATCCGTGCCGGCTCACTCCCCTCTGCAGGCCCATGCGACGTGGCTCATGGATATTAACCCAGTTCATGCGCCCGGTAAACCGCTTACTCTATACGGACATGCAATGTTTTCTGCTAATATTCGGGCGTGATGGAAGGGAGAAACACAGAGCGGGTTGCCGTCTTCGTCGACGGGGCCAACCTCTACCACTCGATCAAGAACTACTACAAGGGTGTCCTCGACTACGCCCGCCTTCTCTCGGCCGCCGTCGGGGACAGGAAGCTCCTCAGGGCCACCTTCTACATCGTGGAGAAACAGGATGCCGACGAGGGCCAGAACACACCCTCGGCGCGCTCCTTCGTCTACAACCTCAACAAGTTCGGCTACAAGGTACGCTCCAAGCCGCTCGTGGTGCACGAGACCCTGACCCCCGACGGGGAGCGGACGGTCTCGCACAAGGGCGACTGGGACATAGGCGTCGTCGTGGACATGATGCGCCTCGCGGGGCACGCCGACACCTACGTGCTCGTCTCCGGCGACGGAGACTACGTCGAGGCCGTCGAGTACCTCCAGAGCGAGAAGGGCATCCGCGTCGAGGTCATAAGCGCAGCCCAGTGTACCTCCCAGGCCCTCCTCGACGTCTGCGACGCCCACACCGACCTCGCAGACATCCCTGACCTGTTCCGGCGCCCAGGACCACCGAAACAGGCCGTGAGCGATCAGCACTCAGCCGTCAGCTAGTCAGCACGCCGCTTCGCGGCTTGTCAGCACGCTCCGACCTTGCGGCCTCCGCTCTCAGCATTCCAGCCATCTCGAAAGGTAGTTAGCCGGCTAGCTACCTGGATGAAGGCCCTATCTCTGGAGGTCTCTTGCGAACCGGGTTTGCGGGTATCAGCGGGCGGCGCTACTGACGGCTTTGCTGACAGGCTGACAAGCTGTCTGGCGAAGCCAGCGGCGTGCTGAGTTGCTGAAATGCTGGCTAGCTATGGTTCCCCTATCACCCTTACCTCGGGTTCCAGTTCGATGCCGAGCCTTTCGCGAACCCTCTGGCGGACGAGTTCGATCAGCTCTATAGCCTCTTCAGCCGTGCCGCCCCCGAGGTTCACGAGGTAGTTGGCGTGTACGGGGGAGACCTCGATCCGGCCGACCCGCGTTCCTTTGAGGCCGGCAGCCTCTATGACGCGTCCAGGGAAGTCTCCAGGGGGGCGCTTGAAGGTCGAACCGCAGCTTGGCCTATTTGGGGAGCCGTTCATGCGCTGCGTCCTGAACTCCTTTATGCGGGCCTTCAGCTCACTCGCGTCGCCTGATGTCAGCGTGTAGCCCGCCCGCAGGACGACCCAGCCGGGGTTCTCGTGCAAGGCGCTGTGACGATAGGAGAGGTCGAGGTCCTCGTTCTTCATCCTGACTACTTCGTGGTCGCGGAACACGTCGGCCCAGTCGAGGACCTCGGTCGTCTCGGACCCGTAGGCACCGGCGTTCATATAGACCGCGCCGCCGACGGTACCTGGGATGCCCGTCGCGAACTCAAGGCCGGCGAGGCTGCGGCCTGCGGTGGTGTTGGCGAGCACGGGGTAGAGTACCCCGGCGTCGGCGGTAACGCGCGTCCCTTCGACCTCGACGTTCGTCAGGGACTTGGCGAGACGGATGGTGAGGCCCCTTATGCCGCCGTCTCGCACGAGCACGTTCGTGCCGCCGCCGAGGATGGTGACGGGTACGTCGTGCTCGCGGGCTTTCTCGGCGGCCTCGATCAGCTCGTCCACGCTCCTTGGCTCGAGGAGGGCGTCTGCAGGACCCCCGATCTTCCAGGCCGTATAGCGTTTCAAGGGTTCGTCGAACTTGGCCGAGGGGAAGAGCCGGTGTAGAGTGCTCTCATGCACGAGGGGGAATATAGATCATGGGTGACGTATAGTCACCTTGAGATCCGGGCCGAGTGCCGGACTGTCCATAACACAATGGTAGGAGCGTTATGAAAGCGATGGCTCTGGCTGCGGGCAAGGGGACCAGACTCTTCCCGCTCACCGGTGAGATCCCCAAGCCCATGGCCCCCGTAGTGAACACCCCGATCATCGAGCACATCTTCGACCTCCTGGCGCGTCACGGCATCGAGGAGGTCCACGTCAACGTCCACTACCTGGCCGACGCGCTTCTCGAAGCCTACGGCGAGGTGTCCAGGGTTGACGGCATGACCGTACACCTGGAGAGGGAGGACGATCTGCTCGGCACGGCCGGTGGCGTGAAGCGTCTGGCCGACAGGTTCGACGACACCTTCGTCGTCGTCTCCGGCGACGCCCTGACGGACGTGAACATAACGGAGCTCGTGGACTTTCATAGAGAGAAAGGCGCCCTGGCCACGATAGCCCTGCGCTGGGTCTACGACACCTCGGAGTTCGGGGTGGTCGAGGTCGACGAGGATTGCAACATCAAGGGCTTCCAGGAGAAGCCCAGCCCGGAGGAGGCCATAAGCACCCTGGCGAACACGGGCATCTACGTCCTCGAGCCGCGGGTCCTCGACTACATCCCGGAAGAGACCTTCTTCGACTTCGCCAACGACGTATTCCCGAAGTTCCTCGAGAACGGGGAGTGCTTCGTCGGATACAGGGAGGACTTCTACTGGTCGGACATAGGGACGCTCGAGGCGTACAGGCAGGGCCAGTACGACGTGCTCTCAGGCAAGGTAGGGGTCAAGATCCCCGGCGAGAAGCGCCGCGAAGGGCTGTGGGTCGGGGAGGACGCCCAGATACACTCCTCCGCAGAGATAGAGGGACACGTCCTCGTAGGAAGGGACGCCGTAGTCGGGCGCGGCGTCAAGCTCTTAGGCGACGTAATAGTAGGGAGCGACTGCTGGATCAGACCCAACGCGACGATCAAACGCAGCATCCTGCTCCCCGGCGCGAGCGTGGGCGACGGCGCCTATCTTGAGGACTGCATCGTCGGCCACCGCTACGATGTACGTCCTCAAGAGACCATCAGGGGCGGCGCACTCATCCGCCGCACGTAAGTGAAGACTTCAGGTTTCAGCCGTCAGCTTCCTCCGTGCCGGAGGGACCAAGGGTTGGAGGTATAGTCCCTTCATACGTGGGTCTTCGCGGGACTTTATCGCGCAGCTACAGGAGTTCATCCAGCGGAACGGACACGCTCCGCAAAGCGGTTACCTGATGCCTGACACCTGATCTCGAAGCCTACTCCGTCGGCTTCACCAATCGGTAGCCAAAGCCGCGCACGGTCTCTATGAGTTTGGGATCGGTCGGGTTGTCGCCGAGCTTGTTACGCAGGCGCTGGACGTAGACGTTAACCGTACGCTCGTCGATGTACTCTTCCTCGCCCCACACCTGCCTGAGGAGAGCGGTGCGCGGGAAGACTCGTCCGGGGCTACGGGCCAGCGTATGCAGGAGCTTGAACTCGCGCGGGGAGAGCAGGATCTCCTTACCGCTCTTCATGACCCTGACCTGATCCGGGTCGATCTCCAGGTCCCCGACATAGATCCTGCCCGAGTCGCCATCCCCGGCTCGTTCCCGCTTGCGGAAGATCTGCTTCACCCGCGCCACGAGTTCCCTGGGATTGACCGGCGAGCGCATGTAGTAGTCGGCCCCGAGCTCTATCCCGACTATGCGGTCCATCGTGTCCTCGTCCCTGAGGAGCGCGACGGTGGAGACGCCGGGCTTCTGGACGGCAGAGATGACCTGGAAGCCCCGCTCGTCCGGCAGCCTGTTGTCGACGACCGCAATCTCGAAGTCCTCCCTACCCGCCATCTGGCGCGCCTGAGAGCCCGAGCCGGCGGGGATCACC
>CADDZK010000253.1 GCA_902812425.1 Actinomycetota bacterium | reverse complement strand
ATGCGCCGGCCTCGCGACCCTGCGCGCCGCGGGCCGACCGGGTTTCTACGACGGTCTGGAGGAGCTGGGCGGGCGCTGGCGGAAGGGCATGAGCGAGGCCGGCGCATCCGGGAGCCATCCGTTCACCATAAACCAGGTTGGCTCGATGGTCAGCCTGTTCTTCGCCGATGGCCCTGTCAGGGACTTCGGTTCCGCTGCCGCCTCTGACACGGAGGCGTTCAGGGACTTCTTCTGGCACATGCTCTCCCGCGGGGTCTACCTGGCCCCGAGCCAGTACGAGGCCGGGTTCATCTCGACGGCCCACTCGGAGGAGGATCTTCAGAGGACCTTCGAGGCGGCGGGCGAGTGGTTCGGGGGGGGCTAGATGGAGGAGACGACCCGCCGCACCCCAGAGGTCTCGCTCAAGGACACGTTCCTTCTGGCAGCCTCTGGTCTTCCGGGGCGTGACGAGCGCGCCGGGGTCGTTGCCGAGGCGCTCGGGCACCTGCAGCGGGGCTTCGACGCCCACTACGCGCAAGGGGAAGCGGCCGACGAGGACGTTCTCGTCGGGGACAACGAGTACGCGCTCGCGGTCGAGACCATCGCGCGACTGGACGAGCCGCGCTTCGTCGCGGTGGCGAGCCGTATGATCCGTGACGGCGCTGGTCGCATCGCCTCGGGCGGCGCCGTAACCCTCCAGATGTGGACGCCCCACCTCGCGGGCCTCCTCGACATCATCTCGGAGGAGGGCGCGGACAGATCAGAGGCGAGGATCCTGGACGCCGCCGAGGAGTTGCGTGGGTAAGCTCCGCAAGACGACCCGGCTGCCTTCCGGGGCGGAGCGGGCGCTCCTGGTGCGCGAGATGTTCGACAGGATCGCGGGCCGCTACGACCTCCTGAACACCGTGATGACCGCGGGACTCCATCGCCTCTGGAACCGCAAAGTGGTCAGGGCCACGGGACTCGGGCCTGGCGGCAAGGCGCTCGACCTCGCCTGCGGCACCGGGAGCCTCACGCGCGACCTCGCGAAGAAGGTGGGGCCCGACGGCTACGTGCTCGGCGTCGACTTCTCGAGGGAGATGCTGCGCGCGGCAAAGCCCGCGCCCAACGTCGAGTACCGGCTAGGGGACGCGACGCATCTCGAAGGTGTGCCTTCCGGCGCCTTCGACGCGGCCACCATAGCCTACGGGGCGAGGAACATCCCCGACCTCGACGCGCTCTTCTCCGAGATGGCGCGTACGCTCAGGCCCGGCGGCGTCGCCGTGTGCCTGGAGATAGCGCGGCCTACGGGCAGAGTGTCCTCCACGTTCTACGGGCTGTGGTTCGACAGGATCGTTCCAAAGCTGGGTGGTTTGATCTCAGGAGACGCGTCGGCCTACTCTTATCTACCGGAATCCGTGAAAGAGTTCGTGGCGCCCGGCGAATTAGCTGACATAATAGAGCGTAATGGATTACAAGACGTTACATGGAAGCGGCTCGCGGGCGGCATCATCACGCTCCATCGCGGGATCAGGCGGCCCCGCGCAAGTTAGCAGGCTCCATTCCGCGCTGCCCGAGGAGGCCTTCGAGACCATCGACGAGGTCGAGGGTCTGCTCGCAGTGGTCGCCGAGCGTGCGCCCGCGGGGCTCGTCGAGCCCGCGCTCGAGTCGCTGACGTCGGGGGGGAAGCGTCTCAGGCCGCTACTCCTCGTGTTGAGCGCGCGGATGGGGGAGCCCAAGCGGGAGCATCTGCTCCGGGCCGCCACCGCCATCGAGGTCCTCCACACAGCGACCCTGATCCACGACGACATCGTGGATAGGGCCGAGAGCAGGCGCGGTGTGCCGACCACGGCCGCAGGGTACGGGCGCGAGATCGCCACGGCCACCGGGGACTACCTCTTCGCCGAGGCGTTCTCGGAGCTGGCCGGGATCGGGGACCCCAGGCTCGTGCGCGCGTTCGCCGAGGCCTCTGTCGGGTTGGCCGCAGGCGAACTCGAGCAGTACCGGGCGAACGGGGCTACCGTCGAGGTCGAGGCTTACCTTCAGCACATAAGGAAGAAGACAGCGGGGCTCTTCCAGGCCGCGTGTGTGGCCGGCGCCACCCTGGGCGGGCTCTCGCTCGTGCAGATCGACACCCTCGCGAGCTACGGCCAGGCTTTAGGCATAGCCTTCCAGATGTCAGACGACATAATGGACCTCGTCGGCAAGCCCGGGCTGATGGGCAAGGGCATAGGCACGGACCTCGTCGAGGGGACCGTTACGCTGCCCGTCATCTTCGCCCTCAGGGAGGGTGAGGCGGCGACGATCCGGCGCGTCCTCGCGGACCCGAACCCTTCCCCCGAGCTGATCGAGGCCGGCATAGAGGCCGTGCTCGCCACGGACGCCGTCGCGAAGACGGAGGCGTGGGCCAGGGGTGAGATCGACACCGCCCTCGAAGACCTCGGCCTCCTGCCCGACTGCCCTGAGCGCGAGTTCCTCGAGTCCGTGGCCTCGGAGGTGGTCGGGAGGGATGTCTGAGAGCGGACCCGCGATCTTCGCGGCAGGGACCCTCATGCCCGTCTCCTCGCCTCCGGTGCGGGACGGCGCGGTCCTCGTCAGGGAAGGGCGGATAGAGGCCGTCGGAGGACTTTCAGACGTCGGACGCGAAAATCCTGACGCCGAGGTCCGTTTCTTCCCCAACTACACGATGATCCCCGGCGCCGTCAACACCCACGCCCACCTCGGCTTCAGGCGGATGGACGCGCCCGTGGGCGGCACGTTCTCGGGGTGGCTCGGCAGGCTCATAGAGCGGCTGCCCGAGAAGGAGGCGTGGACGGCCGAGGCCGCCCGAGATTCGGCAAGGGAGGCCGTAGAGGCAGGGACTACGTACATGGCGGAGTCCTCCCCGTACGGGGAATGCCTGCCACAGCTCGCCGAGAGCGGGATGGCCGGTACCGTCTACGCCGAGTTCTTCCCGCACGAGATCGGCACCCCCGAGGAGTCGGTCGAGTTCATCATCGGGAAGGTGCGCGAGCTTCAGAAAGGGCTGCCCGAGCGGGTGAATGCCAGCGTCAGCGTGCATTCACCTTACACCGTCGATCCCGTGTCCTCGCGTCTTGCTGCGCAACGTACGCGGCAGATGGGATGGACACTCGCGATACATCTCTCCGAGAGCCCTGAGGAGGTCGAGTTTGTCAGGGAGGGTACCGGTGGCCTCGCCGACATCTTTGGCAGCAACGAATGGGGAGGGGTCGGCCTCTCACCCGTCAGGTACGCTCGTAGCGTCGAGCTCCTCGCTCCCCAGACCATAGCCGCGCACCTGGCGACGGGCGTCTCCGAGGAGGACATAGAGATCCTGGCGCGGAGCGGCGTCGCCGCTGCTCACTGCCCCCGCTCCAACGACTTTCTCGGGTGTGGCGTCTCGCCCGTTGTGCGCATGATCCAGAGCGGCATCAGGGTCGGGATGGGTACGGACGGGCTCTGGAGCAGTCCGAGCATGAACCTCTTCGAGGAGACGCTCTTCGCCGTGAAGCTGCACGGCATGAGCGGCGCCGAAGGCCTCGACCTCGCGACGCTCGCAGGGGCGCGATCCCTCGGCCTCGATGCCGAGACGGGGACCATAGAAGCGGGGAAGTGGGCCGACCTCGCCGTGGTCGAGACTTCGCCAGAGGGTGGAGACGCCGAGATGGACGTTCTCGAGGCTGCGGCCGGCGGGGGGGTTGCGGCGACGGTCGTCGGGGGTAACGTAATATACAATCGTCTCGGTGCCTGAAGACCCCGGAGGATAGCCCGCCATGATGATGAACCGCGAGAGGATCGGCTTCTGGGTAAAGCTACTTTCCATCGTGCTCGCCGCGTTCTTCCTCCTCTCCTTCATCTTTCTCGGTATCGGAACGAACCTCAACTACAACATCTTCGACCTCTTCGGCAACCAGAACCAGCCGAAGCAGGCCAATCAGGCCCCGGACCCACAGGAGCAGATCAAGGCCGCCGAGAAGGAACTAAAGAAGGACCCGAAAGACCCCGAGAAGATAAAGAACCTCGCCGGTCTCTACTACACGGCGGGACGCTACGACGACGCGGTCCGCGTGCTGCAAAAAGGGCGCGAGGTCGCCCCGAAGGACGAGGAGATTCCGGCCCTGCTAGGTCAGATCTACACCCAGCAGGCGCAGATTGCCTCGGGAGACAAGCAGAAGGAGCTGCAGAAGAAGGCCGGGGACGCCTTCGCTGACGCCGCAAAGGCGCAGCCTGACAACGCGGAGGCTTACCTTCTCGCGGGCCAGGCCTACGATCAGGCGGGCCAGCCCGCCGACGCCATAAAGTACTACAACGAGTACCTCGATAGGGAGCCCAAGGGCGAGAACGCCGCGAAGGTGAAGGACAGGATATCGGCGCTCCTTGCGGGCGGTAACAGCAGCGGTAGCGCGAACCCCTGATCCAGGTTCCAACATAAGGCGTATAATGTGCGTGAGGTTCAGAGAATAGCTCGTTAGGAGGAAAGGTGCTTGGTTCCATCGGAATGCCGGAGTTGATCATAGGTCTCGTCGTCATACTCCTGCTCTTCGGGGCGAAGCGCGTCCCCGAGCTGGCCCGCGGCCTCGGTAGCGGTGTGCGCGAGTTCAAGAAGGGCGCCCAGGAGGGCGAGGTCGAGGACAAGAAGAAAGAGAAGACCGACGAAGAGCAGCTCGAGGCCGGCAAGAGCGAGACCAAGCTGCAGGAAGACTCTTCCGTCGAGGCCGATAAGGCCGAGCAGAAGCGTAGCTAGACCCCACACGAGTCTCTAAGTTACAGATGGCCGGTCGCCTGAGACTCCCTTCGCGTCCTCGCGGGCCGCGCGACGAGGCGCGGATGACCCTGATCGAGCACCTCGACGAGCTGCGATCGAGGATCATCAAGGTCGGCGTCGTCTTCATCCTCGCGACCATAGCGGCGTGGTTCTTCCGCAAAGACATCTTCTACCTTCTCCTGGATCCCGCAGGCAACCTGCTGCACGGCAAGCTCTACGTCACCTCGGTGGCGGAGCAGTTTATCAGCGACATGAAGCTTGCCCTCTACGTCGCGTTCGTGCTCACGATACCCGTAATTCTGTACCAGGTTTGGGCTTTCGTCGCGCCCGCGGTGGGCGATATGGGCCGGACGTTTACGTATATCCTGATCACGCTCGCCTCCTCGCTGTTCATAGCAGGGATCGTCTTCGGGTATCTCTTCGTCGTGCCCGTCGGCGTGCAGTTCCTCCTGAGTTGGGACACCGAGAGGTACGTAACGATAATCACGCCCACGTACTACCTGGCGTTCGTCACGCGCTTTCTCCTTGCGTGCGGCATCGTCTTCGAACTGCCCGCGGCGACCTACGTGTGCGCCAAGCTGGGCTTGATCGACGCCGCGATGCTGAAGAGGTACAGGCGTCACGCGATCGTCGCCAACACGATCCTCGCCGCGGCGATCACACCTTCTCCCGATCCTTTCAGTATGCTTCTCCTCGCCGTACCCCTGATAATGATGTTCGAGCTCTCAATAATTATCGCCCGCTACGTGAACCCTACGACCGAGGTCACGGCGCACGAACTGGCGAGGGACGAGACGGACGACGATAACGACGTCTCCGAAGAGGACGGACCCGAAGAGGACGGACCCGAAGAGGACGAACTCGAAGAAGAACCCGACGGGGATGACCTCGATGAGACGCCCGACGATCACTCCGAGGACGGGCACGAGAGGGATCTCTAACCCTCTCTGAGGTGCGCCTCGAAGCGGCGCATCGAGCGCCTGATCAGGTCCTCGACCACCCCGCGGAAGAAGGGCCTGTGGGCCATCCCGTCGAGCCATGCCGGCCTGATCCTGTAGTCCGTCGAGAGGGTCATCCTGACGCTCTCCGCGCCCTCCTCCTCGAGGAGCCAGCCGCCTTCTCCTACGGCACCCTCCACGTAGTCCCACTCCAGCCGCCGAGGTGGCTCG
>CADDZK010000252.1 GCA_902812425.1 Actinomycetota bacterium | reverse complement strand
TTCCGAAATCCGATCGTCGTCGGCGGCGGCACGCCGTACCTGCCGCCGGTCACCGAAGACATTCGACTGGACCTGATCGAGACCAGGACGTTCGGCTCGCGCGTGATCTACGAGCGCTACCAGCGAGTCAGAGGAGTTCTCTGAGCTGTTCCCCAAACGCTGGCGCGATCCCGGTCTCGTAGTGTGCCGGCGCGGTCGTGAGTCGGAGTGCCTTGGTCGTCGTAGTCGCGGCGGGCGAGTTCGGCGCGGGAGATCGAGATCAGGGACCCCGATGGCAGCAGGGTCAGGGTGGCCACCCCCGAGGATAGTTCCCCGGCCCCTTCTTGCCTTTATTCACCGGAGTACGTGGAAGGGGTCTTCTCCGAAGTCCATATCCAGGATGCTGAATAGCCTCATGTCGAGAGCTCCCCACACCCCCATAATCCCCGAAGCGCTGGTGAGCTCGTCACACCATATTTAGCGTCCTTGGATAAATATGCGCCCGCTGCAAGAAGCGGCCATATTGCCATCTGTCCCTCAGTTGCGTTGGACCAGACAACTTCTTCTGCCCAGAGAGTCTGCTCACAGAGAAGGGGCAAAACCATGCCGACTGTGGAAACTCCTGTGGCTCTAGCGGCTTAGGCAAGCGTTCCAGGTTCAGCACGTGGGAGTAGGCGTTGATGAGCACACAGGTTCAACTCAACTCAATTTCGCCGTTGGGAAAGAGAACTATTGTAAGGGGCTCTGTCTTATGTCGGCTTGTTCGACATGAACATATCAGCGCTCCAGCGTCCGAGTCCCTTGACGGCGGTGATCCGGTCGATGACTTCATCGTCGGGGAGGGAGTGTAGCGCGCCTAGGTCGAGCTCGCCGCCCGTCACGTGCCGCGCGAGGTCGCGGAGGTAGGAGACTTTGGAGCACGAGAGACCGGCCACCCGCAACACCTCCTCGTCCGCGGCGAGGATCTTCTCCGGAGTTGGCGGACGCTCCCCGAAGAGCGCGCTCAGGCGGGCGTAGATGGTACGCGCCGCCTTCGTCGAGAGTTGCTGTCCGACTATGGTCCTGACGAGGGCTCCGTAGGCGTCGGCGGGCCGCCCGCGGCGGCGCTCCTCAAGGCCGAGCGACCCAGCGTCGCGCACGAGCCGCTCCATCACCGGGTCGCCGCAGCCCAGAAGATGGAGCTCCCCGGCATCCCCCTTCTCAGGCTTCACCGGGATGGAGTCGCCGGTCCTAGGTCCGTCTACCGGCCGAAAAAGAGTTTGGCGGCGGGGCTCATCATCTCGGGGTTCCACATCGGATCGAACGTGAGCTGGGCGTTCACGGTCTCCACGCCCTCGATGGAGAGTGCCTCCGTCTCGACCTGCTCCTGGATCAAATCCCCTACCGGGCACATCGGGCTGGTGAGGCTGAAGGTGACGTCCACGTGACGGCCTTCGTCGTGAATGCCGACGTCGTAGATCAGGCCGAGCTCCACGAGGTCCATCCCGATCTCCGGGTCTATGACGTTCCGCAACTGGTCCCGCACGCGCTCTTCGGTTAGCACTGTTTCACCTCTTGTTGAAATCCGTCCGGCATGCCAATTGTAAAGCCCCGGAGACGCTTTTCCACCGCGCCACGGATTCGACCGCGGCCCCGACCACGAACGAGTTGCGGAAGAGTCCATGAACTTCTCTCGAAGGAAGAGCCCGTCTCTGGGCTGTTAAAGGCTTGTTACACCTGATGCACTTATCCCCCGTTCGCGGCTCCTTATCCACAACATGTTGTGGATAACTCCGCCAGAGCGGTGCATAAGCGCCCTATATTGTTAGCACGACGGCGGGCCGTGGCGGGCACCCGTCAGGATCTACCCTCGACGCGCGCCTAGGTCAGACCGCTCGCATCAGACGACTGGCCCTGGAGCGGCTCAGGTTCCACGTGCGCCAGTCGGTGCGTTTGGTACCCCAGCGTTCACGCATGGCCTCTTCGACGGTGTAGTCCCGCCACAGGCGCCTGTCGCCGATCCCGGGGAGATGGTCGACGAGCACGGGCGCGGCGTCGGCGCTCAGGGTGGTGATGTAGTAGGCGTCGAAGCGCTTCCCCTCCTCCATACGCTCTATGTTGGTGTTCGCGATCATGGCGTCAGGGTTCATGGCGTTTATCGCGAAGATGGCGGCGAAGCCGGCGAGCAGGGCGCCGAACGCGAAGCGGTCGCGCCGGGCGCGCATCACGGTCAGGACGAACCAGACGAGGACGGCGGAGATCCAGGCCATAAATGTGGTGGCGTAGAGGCGCAGCTCGGTCAGGCCGAACTCCTGCTGGTAGAGATACATCCGCTGCAGCGCGGAGGCCACGACGACGAAGAGCAGGCCGACCATGACCCCGGCCAGCACCATAAACACGCGCTCGTGAGCGCGCCTCTCTGTGCGCAGCAGCCAGTGGGCGAGGAGCAGCAGGGGAAGCGCGAGGGCTGTCACGGTCACCAGCTCGAAGAATCCGTGACGGGCGTACTCGGCGTAGGTCAGGCCTGCGGTTGAGACGACGCGTCCCGCGCCGCCGAACAGGTAGCGGATCTGAACGACGACGAAGGCCAAAAACAGGAGGTCGAGGAGGCCCAGCACGATCCCAACCTCGACGATGCCGAGCGAGAGAACCCTGGGGCGCCGGATCACGAGTCCTTCTGGGACGCGGGCCATGAGCCCGGCCCAGAGGAGGCCTGACGTGCTCCAGGCGAAGAACGAGATGAGGAACAGATGCTGGAAGACCTCGGCAAGGTCGAAGCCGAAGACGTCGCGCACGAGCCGCTCGAAGATGGCGTCAGCAGCCACGAAGAGCGCGCCGAAGAGGATGAGGAGCGGCGCGGCGAGCAGCACGCCGCGCGAGATGGCGAGCGCCTGGCCCTTCCACCGTCCGCGCCCGACCTCGCTCCAGTCTATGTCCGTCACGCTCACGGGTAACGGGCCGGCCGAGGTGAGGACGCCGGCGTAAGCTCCGCCAAGAACGTAATCCGAAAGACCGGCGCGCGTGAGGCTCCCGCTGCGTCCCCTCCAGGCGGCGAGGGAGAGCGAGATCAGCACGGCGAGAAAGTCGAGCAGCACGACCACAGGGGAATCGCGCAGTGCCACCCCGGCGGCGAAGACGAGCGCGACGAGGATCAACCATCTTCCCTCTCCGGCTGCGCCCACACGCCCCCGCATCGCGAGCAGGACGGCGAGGCCGACCACGGCCACTGTCCAGAGGGGGAAGTTGATCCCCCACGGCGTAACGCGGAGCAGCATGTCTCCAAGCCCGCCGAGCGCCAGTGCCGCGCCGAGAACCCCGAGCCCGAGCCTCGTTCTCTCTCCCACCGAGGACACCTCCCGTCCGTAGCTTGACGGGCACTGTAGCGGACGAGCGTAACAGCGAGGGCAAAGGGCGGTTAAGAAGGGCTAACGTTTCCTAAGCTCCTCGTCCCGAAGATAACGAGGCGTTACCATCGAACTTCTCGGTCGTCCAGTGGGCGGCGGTTATGCGGACCTTGGAGCGCGGGATATGTCGGGAGGCGGGGCCGCGCTACCGCCTTCGAGGAGGCGTGAGATACGCCGGCGTATCTCCGGTGTATCGAAGCCGCGCAGACCGAGGGTGGTCCTGCGGTAGATGAGGTCATCCGCAGTTACGGCCCATTCTTCGCGGATCGCATGGTAGACCTGCGCCCAGAGGTCTGGCGCACCCGGCGTTATCCGTTGGAGGGCGTCTGGGATCTCCCCGGCATATCCGAGGAGCCTGGTGGCGCTTGCCCCGTAGAGGTGCAGGAGATGGTCCACGGCCGGATCGTCGAGACGGGAGTGAAGATCCCGGACAGGGGAGGCGCCAACGAGAGACGCATCGCTCAGGGAGAGCCTTCTGGGACGAACGTCGGCGGGCAGGTGTCCGAGGGCATCGAGGGCTATACGGCGGTGGGTGGTCAGCTTGCCGCCGGCTACCGAGACCATACCCAGAGGTCCTACGCTGAGGAGGTGATCTCGGCTCGCGTACAGCGGCGCTACCTCTCCCCGCGGCAAGACCCTCAGGCCCGCGAACGCCGAGATGACGCGCCCCGCACCGAGCATCTGAGGACGCAGGAAACCTTTGGCCATCTCGAGGAGGGAGGATACGTCCTCGGGCTCCGCGGACACGCTACCGGGGTCGCCAAAATACTCGTCGTCCGTAGTACCGAGGAGGACCCTGCCCTCGCAGGGTACGGCGTAGAGGTGCCGTCCACCGTCCAGAGAGACGGCGACGGCGGCCCGCCACTCCTCGTCCGGCCTGAGCACGACGTGGATACCTTTGCTCAGGCGGACGATGGGCCCGCATCCCGGGTCCTCCATTTTGCGGATGAGATCTACCCACGGTCCGGTTGCGTTGACGAGCGCCCTGCACCTGACGGTGAACGTACCCTCGCCTCCCTGCAGCGAGACGCGTGAGACCTTCCCCTGGTCCAGATCCACCACCCTCAGATAGTTGGCGACCAGGGCGCCGGAACGTGCGGCGGCGGCCACGGTTGCGAGCACCAGCCGGCTGTCGTTGGTTGCGGCCTCGTAGAAGACCGCGTGTGACGTGTGGTGCTCGACGCGGAGAGACGGTACGAGACGGACCGCCTCCTCCGGGGTGACGAAGCGAGGAAGCGGTCTCTTGAATCCGTCGAGCGCGGCGTAGGCGAGGAGTCCCGCCGCGCACTTCGAACGCCTTCCTTCCGCCGCAGAGAGCACGAAAGGCATCGGCCTGACGAGATGCGGCGCGACGCGGGAGGCGAGTACGTCACGCTCCCTCAGCGAGGTGCGCACGAGCCTGAAGCCGCCCGTACCAAGGTAGCGAAGCCCACCGTGGACCAGTCGCGCCGAGGCCCCAGAAGTCGCCCCTCCGAAATCGCCCGCGTCCACGAGCGCCACCCTGAGCCCGGCCCGCGCCGCGTCGAAGGCCACCCTGCTCCCGACGATGCCACCACCGATCACGAGCACGTCGAAGACGCTCCTGTTCAGCCCTTCCAGCGTGCTCTCCCGGAGCCCGCTCACGATAACGCCGGATCTTCGACCATCTCACCAACGGTACGTTGGTTGACGAGCTCGACCATAGCATCGAGGGCCTCGGAAGGGAGGCTCGGATAAACCGGCAAGAAGACGATCCCGGACATCATCAGGGAGGCTTCGTCGGGCGAGGAACGCCCGTCAGGTGCTTCGACGACGGCGATGCTGCTGGTAGCCCGGCTCGCGTCGAAGCCATGCCGGCGGAGGCCCTGGATCATGGCCTCCGGATCATCCACGACGACGGGGAAGAGCCAGTGCGTCCTCCTTGACGACCTCTCTCCCGGATGCACGCCCGCCGCCAGCAGCCCGCTCGCCACCCCTTCGCCAGCTGCGGCCCGCCTGGCAAGCCCACCCCTGTCGAAGGTCCTGAGCCGCCGGGAGAGCATCGCGAGCAGTGGCGTAGTGGGCCTGCGTCTGAGGCGCCGGAAGAACATCTCAGCAGGCTCCTGCGGGGGAAACGCGCGGACCACGCCGTTGACGAGGGTGTCGAGGTCTGAGCCGAGCCACGCACAGGTCCGCGCGAGCAACCCGTAGGGGCGGGGCCGTGAGAGAAGGACGAGGCCAAGGACCCTGAGCAGCTTCTTCAGGTACTCGCCCCTGTGCTGCTCCGGATAGGCGGCCTGAATAGAGCGCATTCTTTGAAGGGTCACCCTGTCCCGTACTCGTAGAATTGCGCCGCCCAGCGCCGTCGAGGTCTTGAGGGTGCCGAAGCTGTACATGGACACGTCTGGCTCCGGATCTCCCACCCTTTCGGGTCCCTGGAAAGCCTGCGCACAATCCTCCACGAGAAGAAGATCATGCTCCCTCGCGAAGCGGGCGACGGGAGCGAGATCCAGCCTCCCCCCGAAGAGGTGCGCAACCATCACGACCCGCGTGCGCGGCGTGAGGGCCGCCTCCAGCATCCCAACCCGCGGCGCGAGCGTCTCCGGGTCGATGTCCACAGGGACGGCGCACAGACCGCGCTCGCTTATGATTCTTACCATGTCAGGATGCGTGACCGCCGAGACGAGTAC
>CADDZK010000251.1 GCA_902812425.1 Actinomycetota bacterium | reverse complement strand
TCTCTCCGGTCTCGATGCGCTCGGTGGCGTCGGGGACGACGACGACGGCGGGGATGCCATACTCACGGGCGACGATGGCGCCGTGGGACATCGGTCCTCCCATCTCCATCACGAGGCCGCCCGCGGTGAGGAAGAGGGGCGTCCAGCCGGGGTCGGTCGAAGGTGCGACCAGGATCTCCCCCGGCTCCAGCCTGGCCCCCCCCGGGTCGAGGATGACACGCGCCTTATCGGTCACCACGCCGCCTGAGGCCGCAGAGCCGATCAGGACGCCCTCAGCCACGCCGTGTGTCTCTGCGGTCGGTTCTGTGCCGTCGGAGAGGAGGAGGCGCGGCACGTGTCTGCGTCCGATCTCCTGCTCGTAGACGGCACGGCGCCCGCTGACGACGGGGCGGAGATCCACACCAGCAAGGGCGGCCCACGCCTCCGGCAGGGAGACGAAGAAGACGTCCTCCGCGCTCTGCAGGCGCCCGTCCCTCGCCAGCTCCTCACCGACCTTCCACAGTAGCTCCCTGGCGCGCGCGAAGAGCAGGATGATGCAGAACTTGGGCATCTCCCGCAGCCCCGAGAGCTCTCTGGCCCGTCCGAGCAGGAACCTGACCAGCGCCCCGCGCAGACGTCCCTTGCGGGCGGCGCGGCGGGTCAGCTCGGCGACCATCTCTTCGGCCTCGCGTGTCGCCCGCAGGAACTGGGCGTCAGGGGCTGAGTCGGGGTCATCGAGGCGCAGGTAGTTCGCGAGCACGCCCAGAATGTACGTCGGGTCCTCGGACCAGCGGGGCAGACCGAGGTCGATCTCCGCCACCCCGCGATGCCCGTAGAGGCGCAGAAAACTCGCGAGGTCCGTCTGCAGCTTAGGAGGGAGGGAGCCGCTTCTGTAGTCCTCCGCCAGCTGCTCCGGCGGAGTCTCACCCAGCGTACGCGCCACTTCAGGTTCGTCGCGCGCCTCCCTGGCTAGCGCCCAGAGCGCCAGGTCCATCTCCGTCGTCGGGTTGTGCGGGAGCGCGCGCATCGCCACGCGCCTCTCGTCGTCGGTGGCGAGACCCCCGAGGAGCTTGCCGGCGAGGGCGCTGGCGACGAGGCCTGCGATAAAGGCGGGAGGCACGGCGGGCAGCAGATCCGGCGGTCCGCCAAGCAGCAGGTGCTCGGCGGCGGCGAGGTGTTCGGCTGCGCCTGCATCAGGGGGTACTCCTGAGCCAGAGCGGAACTTCGCGACCAGGCGCGCGGCACGGTCCCTCGCCCTCTTCGGACGCGCGAGAGCCTCTGCGACGTGTAGCGGGATGCGGGTCCGCACTAGCACGGGAAGCACGCTACGCAGGACGGGCCGCCAGGACGTATGCACGGAAGCGAGGCGAGGATCTTCTGCCAGTCGCCTGACGATGGGGACGGTCCGTGCCTCCATGTGCCGCATCGCACCCTCGAAGAGGGCGCGTCCCTGCTCGCTGCGCAGCACCGGCGTTATGTCGGCGAAGATGCGTCCTGCGGCCTCGCTGAAGAAGGCGGGGCCTTCGTAGGGGCTGCGCGGGGGACGGCCCGCGAGCGTGGCCACCGCCGAGACGATGAGGCGGAAAGCCTGGAGCCCCATCGGGGTCAGCGGGCGGTAGACGCCCTGGGCGACGCTGAAGGAGAAGTAGACGCGCAGGTCTTCCTCGTCCGCCGGGGCGTTCGCCGGCAGAGGGAAGAGCGTCGTGATCGGGCGCGCCTGCAAGAGCCATAGCTCCTCTTGGTCGTCGATAGCCCACTCCGTGTCCTGCGGCGCCCCGTAGTGCCCCTCGACCCGTGCTCCCAGCTTCGCGAGGGCTAGGATCTGGGCGTCCGAGAGCGACGATTCGTCTTGTGCCGCCTCCATCTCGACCCGCTCGGTGCCGCTACCCGGGTTTGCCATGACGGCGACCCGCTTGTCTCCCAGCCTGCGCTCGACGATCCTGCCCGTAGCCGTGTCAACGACGAAGTGATCGGGGTTGACCATCCCCGAGACGACGGCCTCACCGAGGCCCGGGCTCGCGTCGATAACGGCCTGACGGCGCTTCCCTGTAACGGGGTTGGCGGTGAACAGGACGCCGGCAACCTTCGCGCCGACCATCCTTTGGACGGCGACGGCGAGGCGCACGCCGTGGGGGTCTATGCCGTTCGTCGCCCTGTAGCTGACGGCCCTCTCCGTCCAGAGCGAGGCCCAGCAGCGCCGCACCGCGTCGAGGACGGACTCGACGCCGACGACGTTCAGATACGTGTCCTGCTGCCCCGCGAAGCTCGCATACGGCAGGTCCTCGGCCGTGGCCGAAGAACGGACAGCCACGGGCACGCCGTCTCCCAGCTCCCCGTAAGCCTGCTCGATTGCCCGCGCGAGCGCGTCGGTGACGTCCGCCTCCGACAGCTTCGATCTCGCCTCCGCTGCGAGCTCGGCCAGTCGTTCCACGTCCTCGGGAGACGTCCCGGCCAGCGCACTCAACGTGGGCTCGAGTCCTGCGTTTGCCGCCACCAGGTCGTAGGCCGCAGTAGTTATGCAGAACCCTGCGGGCACGGGTAGCCCGGCACGGATCAACTCGCCCAGGTTCGCAGCCTTGCCGCCGGCCACGGGCAGCGCTGACCTGTCTATGGCGGCGAAGGGGAGCCTCAGTTCGAGGGAGCCGTTCTCCTGTTCGCTCATCCTTCTCTCCTTTCTGCCCCGTATCGCTTCGGGGCTTTCCGGCTACTCGGTCTCGCGCAGCGTCAGTGAGGCGAGCAGGAGAAGTACCACGCTGTAGCCGACGAGGACGGCGAGGCTCCTCTGCACGTCATCGAGCGTCCAGCCGGATTCGATGACCTCCTGGATCACATCGTTCGCCCAGAACAGCGGGAACGCGTGCCCGAGCCATCCCGCCCACGCCGGCAACTCGTCCACGTCGACGAGCAGCCCCGAGAGGAAGACCGAGGGGACTATGATGAGCGGCACGAAGGGGAAGACCTGTCCCTCGTGCCTGGCGAAGGTGGAGACGAAGATGCCAAGCATCACGGAGGCTATGGCCAGAAGCCACACCACGACGAAGAGCGTCACGAGCGTCACCTCGTCGTAATCCAGCTCGAAGAGCCAGATCGCCTCGGTCAGACCCGCTACCGCCTGGAAGGTCGCGAGCCCGAGGAAGCCTAGCACGTACCCCGCGATGATCTCCGTGCGCAGAAAGCCGTTTATGAACATCCTCTCCAGGGTCCCCGCCGTCCGCTCTTGCACGAGCGAGATGGCGCAGAGCAGAAAGGCCAGGAAGTGAACGAGAAAGGCCGCAACGGGCACAGCGTAGCGGGCCACGTCGAAGGTCGGAGGCAGGGTGTCGAAGAAGATCTTGAGGAAATAAACGATGATGAGCGGTGCGGCTACGGAGAGGACGAGGAACCTCGGGTTTCTAAGGAGTTGCCTGACGACCCTGCCCGCGACTATGAACATCCTGCGCATTAGCCCGCCTCCTCCTTCTCGATGAGCGACAGGACGACGGTCTCCAGCGAGTCGCTCTCCACCTCGATAGCGGTGACGCCGGGCTCTAGGCCGTAGGGACGGAGCGCCGCGGCCAGGTCCTCGGGACGCCCGCCGATGGTCTCCTTCTCCCTGGCACCGCCCCGCTTCACCACGAGGTTAGTCCTGCCCCACTCCAGGATGGCGCGCGGGGTGTCCGTGGCGATAATTCTGCCCTCGCGGAGTATCGCGATGCGGTCGCAGAGCACCGCCTCGTCCATGAGGTGCGTGCTTATGAACAGCGTCGCGCCGCCCCTCGCCAGCTCCCTGAACGTCCTCCAGAACCGGCTCCTCAGCTGCGGGTCGACGGCGGCCGTCGGCTCGTCGAGGAAGATGACCTCGGGACGGTGGACGAGGGCGCAGGCGAGCGAGACCCGCCGCTTCATCCCCCCCGAGAAGGTGTGTATGGGATCGTTCGCCCGCCTCGTCAGCTCGGTGAAATCCAGCACGTCGTCTACCCTCTTGCGCAGGCCCGTCATGCCGTGGGCGGCGCCGAAAAAGCTGATGTTGCCCCTGGCCGAGAGGTCTTCGTAGAGGGCTGGCGACTGGGGCATGTAGCCGATCCTGCGCCTCAGCTCGGCCCGATCTCTGATCGGGTTCAACCCCATCACCCGCGCCTCGCCGCCCGATGGACGCAGCGCCCCGACGAGGCCTTTGATGAGGGTGGTCTTCCCCGCCCCGTTGGGTCCCACGAGGCCGAATACCTCGCCCTTGCGCACGGATAGGTCAGCGTCCCGCAGGGCTTCGATCTTCCCGTAGCGCTTCGTCAACCCCGAGACCTCTATGGCATTCATTCCCTGACCCTCTTCTGGGGCCCGAGCCCCTCCAGAAATATTTTCACCGCCGTCTCTATGTGCTCCTCGTCGGTCAACCCGTCCTCTCTTATGGCGGCGAAGAACACCTTGCCCCCGGCCTGGGGGAGGAGCATCCCCATAAAGGCCCTCGCGCTGGACCTGACGTCGTGCGGACGGAGCCTGCCGAGTTCGATCTGGTGCGCCAGATAGCTCTTCAGGAACCCGAGCACCCGCTTTATTACCGCGCTGCCCAGTATGTCCGCGATCTCGGGCCGCCTCATGGCCTCTCCTATCAGGAGCCGCATCATCCTCTGGGCGGCGGGATTGTCGAAGATCGAGAGGTATCCCCTGGCAATGGTCGGCAGCACCTTCTCAGGCGGAAGATCCAGAAGCCCGGCAGGGTCACGTACCGTACGCAATACAGGTATCCTGCTCTCCAGAACCTCCCTGAAAAGCGCTTCCTTATCAGGGAAGTACCAGTAGATGAGCGCAGGAGACTGCAGGCTCGCGGCACGCGCGATGCTCTTGATCGTCGCCCCCTTGAAACCCTTCTCAGAGAACTCCTCGAAGGCAGCCTCGAGGATCTGGGCCCGCCTGTCCGATTCTTCAGACAACATCCTCCTCTCTTGATCGTTTGTTCAAGAACTCTACTCCTGATAGAACGTTCAGTCAAGAACGAATTCCCGCACTTTATGTAGGAGGCTTGGTGTTGTATGGAGTGGAGGCGGGGTAAAGAGGGTGCATGAGCCATCCGCACGACGGCGTGGACCTGCGGGAGAATCCTGAGGAGTACAGGATCGGGCGCGGCGAGCAGGGCGTCTTCCACGCCGAGCCGTACAAGGGCGAGCTCTTGCCTCTATGGAGGTTCAAGGACGAGGAGACTGCGCGCGAATCCTCCGAGGCTATCTACCGGAAGTTCCTAGAATATAGATCGGCGGGCGATTTCGTGGGGATGGACGTAGCCAGAAAGTACCTCCAGATGGGGTACACGCGCTCTCAGCGCTATGCCAGGCACGAGGGCGGCAACAAGCGTCGTCCGAGGGAGACCCCTGATCCGGAGAAGAGCCGGGCCGCTGAGGTCTTCCGGGAGAAGTGGCGTGCCGCCGCTGAGGACGAGGAGTATCTCAGGCTCAAGGAAGAGCACAGGCGCCGAAACGGGTAGCAGGTTTTGAGTCATACTCGACGCGTACCTGACTGCCAGGCGTCGGCGTGCTGAGGCGGCAGGCTTCAGTCGTCGAGGAACACCAGATCGAGCTGGTGCAGGCGCTCGGGGTCGGAGATCACGTCGATCCGGGCGATCTTCCCGCCACGGATCGTAAAGTCGAGCACCATAAGGAGCCGTCCGCGCGGGGCCACGACGACTCCCGCGGCCCCGTTCACGAGCGCCGGTCGTGCGGCCCTGGCTCGCTCCCTAGCAGCGATCCTGGCTACGGCTGGCGCGCCGCGGACCTTCCTCGATGCGTCCGCAGGCGCGGCTGCGCTGTCGTATCTGAGCACGATGTCAGGGTCGAGCACTGCAACGAGCGCGCCCAGGTCGCCGCCTCGCGCGGCTGCGAGGAAGGCGTCGACGACTTCACGCTGGCGCGCGAGATCTGCTCCGGTGGCCACATCCGCTCCCTGCACCCGGCGGCGTGCGCGGCTCGCGAGCTGCCTCGTGGCGTCCGGGGAACGGTCTACGATGGGGGCGATCTCCTCGAAGGGCACGGAGAACATGTCGTGCAGCACGAACGCGAGCCGCTCGGCGGGGGTGAGCGTTTCGAG
>CADDZK010000250.1 GCA_902812425.1 Actinomycetota bacterium | reverse complement strand
ATTGAGGGCTTCCCAATCGGCTCGGACGAGGACATCTTGGCGCTCTCGGATCCACCTTACTACACGGCTTGTCCGAATCCGTTTGTTGGAGAGTTCATCGCACACTACGGCAAGCCGTACGACCCTAGTAACGACCACTATCGCCGAGAGCCGTTCGCGGCGGATGTCAGCGAAGGCAAGAATGATCCGATGTACAACGCCCACTCCTATCACACCAAGGTTCCGCACAAGGCGATCATGCGCTACATTCTCCACTACACTGAGCCAGGGGACGTCGTCTTCGACGGCTTCTGCGGCACCGGCATGACCGGCGTGGCAGCCCAGCTTTGCGCCAACCGCGCTGCAGTAAAGTCTCTAGACTACCGAGTGCTGGAAGACGACACTATCTTGGATGAGGATGGCGAGTCGTTCTCGAAACTCGGAGCACGGCGGCCTGTGCTGAACGACCTCTGCCCGGCGGCTACTTTTATCGCCTATAACTACAACATCCCAGTAGACGTGGAAGAGTTCGAGCACGACGCGAACCGCATACTGGAGGAGGTTGAGCGCGAATGTGGCTGGATGTATCTGACCCTGCACCAGCCTACTGAAGAGCAATTGCAGCAGGCGCAGGAAGCACTGCGTAAGGGACCAGCCGAGCTCACTCAGCGAGCCGATCTTCCGCTGAGTCGTACTAACCACATTCTCTGGTCAGACGTGTTTGTATGTCCAGAGTGCGCGGGCGAGGTGGTCTTCTGGGATGCGGCGGTGAATCTGGAGGCAGCCAAGGTTGTTGACGATTTCTCGTGTCCGCATTGCTTCGCGCGGCTCAAGAAGAAAGGCTTAGGGCGAGCGTGGACGACCAGATTCGATCCTGCGTTGGGCGAGGTCGTACGCCAAGCTCGACAGGTGCCGGTGCTTATCAACTACAGCGTTGGCAAGAGGCGCTTTGAGAAAAGGCCCGACACCTTCGACCACGCTCTTCTTGAGAAGATCGACGAGAGTAACATCCCGTATTGGTTTCCTACAGACCGAATGCCGGAAGGCGGCGAATCACGCCGCAATGACGATATTGGCCTGACTCACGCGCATCACTTCTACACTAAGCAGAATCTGTGGACTCTAGCAGCAATATGGGATCGTATCCGATCTAAGGCTCTTAGGAGTTCGCATGCAGCAATGTTAGCTCATTCTGCTACGAATCCATACGCCTCCAAGATGCGCCGCTTCAGACCGGACAAGAAGGGCGGTGGCCCTCTAGCCGGTACGCTCTACGTATCATCTCTGAGTACTCCCCCGAACGTTATCCTTTCGGTCCAACGCAATTTGGAGTTTGTGCGTAAAGCATTTGTGGAGATGCGTGACGCCGCAGGCGACTCAATAGTAGCTACTCAAAGTAGTACCGACCAGCTCGGCAGCAGTAACTCGATTGACTACATCTTCACTGATCCACCCTTCGGCGACAACCTCATGTACTCTGAGTTGAACTTTCTCTGGGAAGCATGGCTCAAGATTTTTGCTAACAATGTAGCGGAGGCCGTCGAGAACAAGGTACAAGGTAAAGGACTTCTGGAGTACCAGGAGCTCATGACCCGCTGCTTCGAGGAATATTATCGGGTGCTCAAGCCTGGCCGCTGGATGACGGTAGAGTTCCATAACTCCAAGAACAGCGTTTGGAACGCTATCCAAGAGGCCCTGCAACGCGCTGGATTTGTAATTGCCGACGTGCGGATACTGGATAAGAAGCAAGGCACGTTCAAGCAGATCACTAGTGCTGCTGCCGTCAAGCAGGATCTCGTTATTTCCGCTTATAGGCCAAATGGCGGATTGGAACGGCGCTTTGAGCTAGAATCGGGCACGGAGGAAGGCGTGTGGGATTTTGTGGGTACCCACCTCCGGCAACTACCCATCTTCGTACCGAAAGACGGGGCTATGGAGATCGTTGCAGAAAGGATGAACTACCTGCTCTTCGACCGCATGGTCGCTTTCCACGTGCAGAGGGGCGTGACGGTGCCGCTCTCGGCGGCGGAGTTCTACGAGGGGCTCAGGCAACGCTACCCAGAGCGCGACGGGATGTATTTTACTCCGGACCAGGTTGCCGAGTACGACAGAAAGCGCCTGAACGTGCGCGAACTGATGGAACTGCAGCTCTTCATCACTGGAGAGGCGTCGGCCATCCAGTGGCTCAGGCAGGAGCTCTCCAAGAAACCGCAGACCTTCCAGGAACTCCACCCGGAATTCATAAAGGACATGGGGTGGGCCAAGCATGAGAAGCCTATGGAGCTTTCGGAGCTCCTTCAGGAGAATTTCTTGCGCTACTCAGGGAGCGGTCCCATCCCCGCACAAATCGTCTCCTGGATGAAGCAGTCAGCCCGCCTGAGGCCAAAGATTCAGGAGCTGGAAGACCGCCAAGGCGACATCTCGGGCACGGGGTTTGAGACAAACGATCTGGAGCTACTGCGTGCGGCTAAGGGCCGCTGGTACGTGCCAGACCCGAACCGGTCCCAGGACCTAGAGAAGCTGCGAGAGCGAACGCTACTGAAGGAGTTCGAGGACTACAAGTCCTCAAGGGGTCGGCTCAGGGTGTTTCGCCTTGAGGCAGTCCGTGCGGGCTTCAAGAAGGCCTGGGGAGAGCGCGACTACAAGACCATCCTCGACGTCGCCCACAAGATACCCGATAGTGTGCTGCAGGAGGACCCCAAGCTACTGATGTGGTACGACCAGGCGCTGACCAGGACGGAAGACGTTTAACCTTCGTCGCAAACGGCTTGGACGATGAGCAGGCTTGACACGTCCCTGGAGTCCGCCGGTGCCGAGTTCCTGGTAATGGGGCATCTGCTGCCCGAGGGAATCCAGGCGTTCAAAGCCTACACCAACTTCCCTGGCTACGACATCATCGCGACGAACCCCGAGAAGAATACCTCCTGCCGCATCCAGGTGAAGAGCCGGTGGGCGACGGATTTCGACGGTGGGTTCCCCATCCGCAACTTCGAGTGCGAGTTCGTGGTACGTGTGGCGCTGAACCCGGGGTACCGGTACAGGAGGAAGAAGGACGGAGGCACCGGTCGTAAAGATCCTCAGTTCTACGTGTTCCCCGTCGAGGTCGTTCAGGCTGCCCAGAAATCGAGCGGTAAGTGGAGTATGGCTTTCCTGAACCGCATGGACAACCCTGCCCAGACCCTCGCGAACTGGGACCTTATTAGGACCTTTCTTGCCATAGAAGACAAGCCATGAGCTGGCGCGAGGAGATCCTGAAGGAGTTCGCCCCCGGCGTCTCGCGCCTCACCCTGGTCGCCGACCCGGATGGCCTTCTAGCTGAGGAGCGGGTGGCTGCGGAGCTCGGAGAGCGCAGTTTCGACGTTCTCAGGTTCGAAGACCCCGTGGCCTTCAGATATGCCTACGAATCCGGCTACCGCTGCAGGTGGGAGCGCGGAGAGTCTCCCAACCTCGTAGTCACACTGCCGGGTGAGAGCGCGGACCTGAAAGGTCTACCATACGACGTCTTCCAGGCGGGGCGAAAACTAGCTTTCACTCTGAGTGAACTGTTCCCCAGCCTGAGCTACCCAGTGGTCAGCGAGTTGGGTGGGGCCGAGCTCGATCTGCTGTACCAGGCGCAGGCCGAACACGACCCTGGCCGGCTTCTTGGGGACAACCAGACCAAGGACTTCGTGCTCCGCTACGTCTTCGGCATCGTGCCCGAACTGACAAGGCGACCTGCCGACTTGCTCCGGATCTTGCTACAGCGGCATTACGGTGGGCGCCCAATGCCCGGCCTCCTTAACGAGCGGCTGATACGGCACCTTCGCGGGATTGGAGGGTTTAAGGAGTGGCCGCTGGAGCGCATCGTCCCAGATAGGGAAGCCTTCTTCGCCTTCCTTCAAGAACGGTGGCCCGTCTTCCTCGATCGGCTCGCGAAGGCCAATGGGGAACAGAGCGAAGGCCCCAATGCCTCCTACCACATGGAGTACCACGGCCCCGAAGACATCCCACTCGACCATGAAGACGTTCGCGCCTACGTGGACACGCTGTTTCTGGAAGGCTTTCTGAAGCCCGTAGCGCATCCGGCAGCTCACCGACTGGCCGAGCAGTGGGTTGCGGTGGGCCTGAAGATAGACCCACAGGCGGACGACGAGCGGCGTCTCTCAGGGCTGCTCAATACCGCAGAGGACTCGGTCCCCGATGCAGAAGCCGAGCACCGTCAGTGGCTCGGCTTCGCACGCAGGTGGGGAGAACTGCAAGCTCTCCACTCCAAGGTAGACTCGCCAGAACTGAAGACAAGGTTCCTCACCTTTCGCGAAAGGGTCGATTCGTCGTTTCTGTCGTGGGTAGGGAGCCGGTACGGCGGCCTGCACAACCTCCCGTCGGTCTCACCGGCAATGCTCCACCACGTCCCCCGCGCGCTGGCGCGAGATCTGGAGAGTGGGAACGCGGAGAGGGTGGCGCTGGTCGTGGTGGACGGGCTGGCCTTCGATCAATGGGTGGTACTGCGTAACGCGCTAGGGACCCAGATGCCGGAAGTAGGGTTCCACGAGGAGGCAACCTTCGCCTGGATCCCGGCCATCACACCGGTCTCGCGCCAAGCCTTGTTCGCAGGGAAACCTCCCGTCTACTTTCCGGCGAGCATCGGTACAAGTAGCAAGGAGCGCAGTTTGTGGCGCCAATTCTGGGCGGACTCCTTGGGGCTGACAGACGCAGAGGTGGAGTATGTGAACGTGCAGGGAAACGAGGACGTAGGCACCGTCGAGGAAACGATCTCCCATCCGAGCCTTCGCGTCGCGGGGATAATTGTCCGGATGGTGGATATGATCATGCACGGCATGAGGCTCGGAACACGTGGCATGCACGACCAGGTGCGCATGTGGGCCGAGCAGCAATACTTGAGCCGGCTTCTCAGTTCCCTCTTGGAGCAGGGATTTAGCGTGTACCTGACTTCAGATCACGGGAACATAGAGGCAAAAGGCTGCGGACGGCCCTCCGAGGGCTCGGTCGCCGAGGTCCGGGGCGAGAGGGTACGCGTGTACACGGACAGCCTCCTCAGGGCGGAGACCGCGAAGAGGTTCCCCGGAGCTGTCGAGTGGTCCGCATCAGGCTTGCCGGAAGGTTACCTGCCGCTGCTGGCTCCAAATAGAACGGCGTTTATTCGGGCAGGAGAGCGTATAGTAGGTCATGGAGGCATCTCCATAGAAGAGTTGGTGGTCCCTTTCGTGCAGATACGGGAGAGAACGTGAACGAATCTCAGAAGGTCATCGGCTTCGACCGCAAGATACGGCTCGCCTGGCTCGACGCAACCGCCGATTGGGCCGCGCGAGGTTACTCCGTAGAAGAGATCCGGTCGAAACTCGACCTCCTGCTCGACGGTGAGATAGAAGGTAAGGAGGCTCTCAAGAAGACCAAGACGGTCCTGCTACGCATCTGGGTCCTAGTTCCCGAGGATCTCCGTCCGCTGCGTGACGAGGGGCTTTCGCTCCTGCCCCAACAACCTGAACCCGGCAGGCTAGCGCTCCACTGGGGGATGAGCTTAACAGCCTACCCTCTGCTCTGGGATACGAGCACCGTGGTGGGACGCCTCCTTGACTTGCAGGAGAAAGTCAGCGCCTCTCAAGTCAGGCGCAGGCTCGCGGAGAGCTACGGAGAGCGCAGCACCCTCTTGCGCGCCGTGCGGCGTATCACCAGCAGCTTCGTCGACTGGGGCGTGCTACGAGGGACTGACCAGGAAGGCGTCTTTGCCGCAGGACGTGTGTATCCGGTCGAGGATGAGAGACTCGCCGCCTGGCTCATCGAGGCATCGCTCCTCGCGGGCAGCTCAGCTTCTGGCGTATTGCCCGCGCTTGCCAAGAACCCGGCGCTCTTTCCGTTTGAGGTTGGGCACTTGAATGGCCGGTCCCTCGAAGAGAACGCGAGGCTGGAATTCTATCGTCAGGGCCTCGACGAGGACGTGATAGTGCTACGGACAACTGGCCACACAACCGGCGCATAGGACGTGCAAGAATGGGGATTCAGGCTTTCAGGCGCTAAGTTTGCGGCTCCTAGCACCAACTCGGGTCCTAGGCCTTAACGGATACGCAGCTAGAG
>CADDZK010000249.1 GCA_902812425.1 Actinomycetota bacterium | reverse complement strand
GTCGTAGGTCGAGGCGAAGTAGTCGCTCGTCTGGCCCGCCCCTTTCCCGTCGGGAGAGCGGATAAAGAAAGGGATGTCGGTGAGCTCGGGCCAGAGCGCCCCGAAAGGCTTGCCCGTATAGCCGTGCTCGCCCAGGGCGACGCCGTGATCCGCGAGCACGAGCAAGAGGGTATCGTCCATGCGCCCCGTTGACTCCATCTTGTCGAGGAAGTGTCCGAGCCAGCGGTCGACCATCGTCACCTCTCCTGCGTACAGCGCCTTCATCCTCTCCAGTTCTTTGTCGCCGATCCAGTCGGAGCTGCCGTAGTTGGGCACGATCGGGTCGCGGCCCTCGTAGCCGTCGCTGTAGAGCTTGACGTACTCATCGGGCGGGTCCCACGGCTCGTGCGGGTCGAAGGAGTCCATCACGAGGAAGAAGGGCTGGCCCTCCGCAGCCGTGTCCAGGTACTCCATCCCCCTTGTGAAGAGCCGCGGCGCGAACCAGTCCTCCTCCGATTTGCGGTCCTTGGTGTTGGCGAGGTACTGGCGCACCTTGTCGACCATGCTCGCGTCGTTGCCTGGGACGGTGTTCTGCCTGATCTCATCCTCGGGGACGCCGAGCTTGGGGCGGAAGCGGTCCCGCTCCTGGCCCCGGATCCACTCGAACACCCCGAAACCGCGCTGGAAGTCCATAGAGGGGTGAAACAGAGGCTGGGTGTCGGCGAAGAGGGCCGTGCTGTAGCCTGCGTTGAGCAGGATCTCCGAGAGCGTCACCTGGTCCTGCGGGATCGGCTGCCAGCCCGCTGGCTGGAAGGTCTCACCCGGCAGCTTGACGAAGTTCCTGAAGGGCCAGGTCCTCAGCCCTGTGTGGATAGCCCTCCTCGCGCAGATCGTCGGTAAGGACTCGGGATAGGCCCTGGTAAAGCGCAGGCTCTCCTTGGCGAGCGCATCGAGGTTGGGGGTCTGGATAGTATCGTTGCCGTAGACCCCGATATGATCTTTCCTGAGGCTGTCCAGGATCACCAGTATTACGTTCACTCTTCTACCCCCGTGTGGATAGGTCGTCGCAACCCGAACCCATGGCCGGGACGCCGCCTATTCTAGACCAAGAGACCGTCAGTTTATTGCGCACGCCCGGCGAACCAGCGCAGGGTCTTCTCGAGCCCCTCGCCGGCCGGGGTGCGCGGCTCCCATCCGAGCACCTCCCTGGCCCTGCTTATGTCCGGACAGCGGCGCCTGGGATCGTCCGCAGGGAGAGGCTGGTTTACGATCCCTCCGCGCGAGCCCGAGAGCTCTATGACCATCGCCGCGACCTCGCCCACCCTGTACTCGACGGGGTTGCCTATGTTCACGGGACGGATCTCCCTACTTTTCATCAGCCGCAGAACGCCATCCACGAGGTCGTCGACGTACTGCAGGCTCCTCGTCTGGGCACCTTCACCGTAGACGGTCAGCGGTCTCCCCGCGAGGGCCTGGGAGATGAAGTTGGGGATCATACGCCCGTCGTCGGGCCTCATCTTAGGGCCGTAGGTATTGAAGATGCGTACTATGCGCGTATCCAACCCGTACCTGCGGTGGTAGGCCATAGTGACGGCCTCGGCGTAGCGTTTGGCCTCGTCGTAGACGCTGCGGATGCCCGTGGTGCTGACGTTTCCCCTGTAATCCTCGTGCTGCGGATGCACGAGCGGGTCGCCGTAGACTTCTGAGGTGGAGGCGAGCATGAAGCGCGCGCCACGGGCGCGCGCTATCTCCAGAGCGTTGTGCGTCCCTGAAGAGCCGGCTTTGAGGATCTCTACGGGGATCCGCTCGAAGTCTACCGGGCTCGCCGGCGAGGCGAAGTGGTATACCTCGTCCAGAGGGCTCCTGACCTCGAGCGGGAGCGTAACGTCGTGCTCTATGTACTCGAAGTCCGGGTGCCCCTCCAGATGTGCGATGTTCTCGGAGGTGCCCGTACTGAGGTCGTCCACGCAGATTACGCTATAGCCCTCGGAGAGGAGCCGCTCGCAGAGGTGGCTTCCGATGAAACCGGCCCCGCCCGTCACGAGCGCCCGAGGCTTCACCGGCCCCTCAGCAGCCGCGTCCGAAGCCCGCATACAGGAGGCCCGCTTCGCGGCAGGTGGCAGGGTCGAGGGCGTTGCGGCCGTCGACGAGGAGCTTAGGCTCCCGCATCAGGGAGGCGGCCCTCTTCGGCTTCAGGCTCCTGACCTCGTCCCACTCCGTGATCACGACGGCGGCGTGCGCCCCTTCGATGGCCTCGTAGGGGTCGAAGACCACGAGGAGTTCCGGCACGAGCCTTGCCGCGGCCTTGCCAGCCACAGGGTCGTAGCCGACGGCCCGCGCCCCGAGGGCGTGAAGCGCCCTCGCTATCTCCAGGCTCGGGGCGTCGCGGAGGTCGTCCGTGTCTGGCTTGAAGGAGAGCCCGAGTAAAGCGACGCGCTTGCCCTTCAAGGTGTGCAGATCCCGCTGGAGCTTCGCTATAACGCGGCGCCTCTGGTGCTCGTTGACCGCTGCCGTGGCGTCGAGGAGCGTGGGCTCATGGTCGTACTCACGGGCTATGGCCCTCAGGGCCGAGACGTCTTTGGGCAAACACGAGCCGCCCCAGCCGATCCCGGCCGAGAGAAAGCGCGGGCCTATGCGCTCGTCGAGGCCCATACCGCGGGCCACCTCCGTCACGTCGGCCCCGACCAGCTCGCAGAGGTTGGCGATCTCGTTTATAAAGCTGATCTTGGTCGCAAGAAAGGCGTTGGCGGCGTACTTGATCATCTCGGCGCTCGCCAGGTCGGTCGTTACGAATGGCACCTGGAGCTTGGGCCTCGGGCTTATCCGAGTCGGGAAGTCCTGCTCTATTATCGGCTGGTAGAGTGAGCGCATCGCCTCAAGAGCCTCCCGCTCTTCGGAGCCGAGCAGTATTCGGTCGGGGAAGAGTGTGTCGTAGACGGCGCTCCCCTCCCTCAAGAACTCGGGGTTCGAGACGACACTGAAGTGTACCCTCTCGCCGGCCTCCTCGGCCCCCTCCCTGATGAGCATCGAGACGTAGTCCCCGCTCCCGACGGGCACGGTGCTCTTGTTCGCCACGATCAGCGGGCTCCGCCTCACCCCGGCCAGCGCCCGCCCTATGCTCCTGGCCACGGCCCCGACGCTCGCGAGATCCGCCGACCCGTCCTCGCCCTGGGGGGTATCCACGGCGATAAAGACCACGTCGGCCTCGCGCACGACCTCGTCGAAGCTGTCGGTGAAGGTGAGCCTTCCACCGCGCATCCCCCTCGAGACGAGATCGTCGAGGTCGGGCTCGTAGACCGGTATCCGGCCCTCACGCAGACGCGCGATCCGCCCTTCGTCCTTGTCCATGCATGCTACCCGGTGCCCTACGTACGAGAGGCATGCTCCGGTCACGAGCCCCACATACCCCGCGCCGATGACCGCAACGTTGGCTTCTCTCATCATCAACTTATAGTATCCGATCGCTCCACTCGCTAGCCCTACGATAGCATGCCGTTAACCGTCGGGTGCACGCAGACCTGGTCGCCTTGCAGGATCCATTCAGCGGCCCCAGATACCCGCTTCACCGTCTTGCCCGGTCCACCCCAAAGGCCAGTGAAGGAGGCCGATGTATATTTTTATGTAGTTGTATGCATACTTCGTGCCGACTTTCTTAATGACCTCTGATACTCCACAGAGAAGATACTGCTGCCAGGGTGAACCCGACAAGGGGGCGGAAGGAGGATGAGCAGTGAGGTGCTCGTTCGGCGTTCCTCTAAAAATGAGAGTAGTGGACCACGGAAGGCAAAGGAGAACTATGGACCTTCCACGAATACGCGTCCGCAGGCGTGTTTTGCGCTTTAGTAAGGCGAAAGTCAGGGACGGTTCGTCGAGGTGGTCTCAGGAGCGGGAGCCCGACGGCCGCTCGTTCGGGGCGGCACGTGCGCTCCAGGCTTACAGCTTCTTTACCGAACCTTAACCGGATTGACTAAAGGAAACAAACTCGTGGTCACTATAGTGTTGTAGCGATTACCTGAAGTTCTGACGTCCGCCGGGAGGGAGCAAATGACCGAGGATACCGGCCGCGAAACTATTCTAGATGCAGCGGGAAGAACCGTCTTCCGTCCGAGGCCTGTCCGTACCGATCCGGCAGAGCGGCCGGCGGCGCTCGCCTCTCCCAACGCTATGGAACGCTACGGGGATTGGCCCTCACTTCGGAGAGACCTGTGCGCGTACTAGGAATAAACGCCGTCTTCCACGACCCGGCCGCCGCCCTCGTCGTCGACGGCGTGACGGTCGCCGCTGCCGAGGAGGAGCGCTTTACGCGCAGGAAGCACGGGAAGACCCCGGTACCCTTCTCGACCTGGGAAGTGCCGGAGCGCTCGGCGGCCTGGTGCCTCGAGTACGCCGGCCTCTCACCCGCAGACCTCGACGCGGTCGCCTACTCCTACGACCCGGATCTCGCGCCGCCAATGGATCCGGCAGGCGACATCACGGCCGACGAGTGGGAGGGCCTGAGGACGCTCTACGCCAGACGGGCCCCGCTGTTTCTGCGAACGGCTCTCCCAGGGCTGGACCCGAGGAAGATGCGCTTCGTGGCCCATCACGTCGCGCACGCAGCCTCGGCCTACATGGCCGCGCCCTTCGATGCTTCGAGCGTGCTCGTGCTCGACGGTAGGGGGGAGCGGGCGTCTCACCTGGCGGGGAGAGCCGGGGAAGGGAAGCTGGAGGTGCTCGCCGCCCAGGGGCTGCCGCACTCTCTAGGCCTGATGTATGAGGAATTGACCGAGCATCTGGGCTTTCTGCGCTCCTCGGACGAGTACAAGGTCATGGCGATGGCCTCCTACGGGGAGCCTTCGTTCCTCCCCCAGCTGCGGGAGACGGTCTACGCGACCGGCGACGGGGGGTTCGTGACGGAGAGGATCGACTGGGGTTCCTTCGCAAGTCGCGTCGGCAAGGGAGACGGGTGGGGCCCCGAGCACGCCGATCTCGCATCCAGCGTCCAGACTCGCCTCGAAGAGGTTCTGCTGGACCTCCTGTACTGGCTGCACGAGAGGACCGGTGATACGGATCTCACGATGGCGGGCGGGGTGGCGCTGAACTGCGTCGCCAACTCCCGCCTCGCAGAACAGGGACCGTTCGAGCGCATCTGGGTGCAGCCGGCCTCGGGCGACTCTGGCACCGCCCTCGGCGCCGCGATGTACGTCGCGCGCGAGCTCGGGGACAAGGTCAGACCCATGCAGACGCCGGCCCTCGGCCGGGGATGGACCGACGATGAGCTGCGCTCCTGGCTCAAGCGGGCGAACGTCGCCCACGAGCGTCCGCCCGACATCGCCGAGGCGGTAGCCGACGCCCTGGCACAGAACGGCGTCGTCGCGTGGTTTCAGGGACGCAGCGAATACGGGCCGAGGGCCCTCGGGCACAGGAGCCTGCTCGCCCACCCCGGCTACCCAGAGAACCTGGAGCGCATGAACGACATAAAGGGGCGCGAGCAGTTCAGACCTGTGGCACCCATGGTCCTCGCCGAGAAGGCGCCCGAGATCTTCGAAGGCCCGCTCCCAAGCCCCTACATGCTCTTCACGCACCGCGTCAAGGGAGAATGGAAGGAGCGTATACCCGCCGTCGTCCACGTCGACGGCACGGCCCGCATCCAGAGTGTGGACCGGCGCGAGGAGCCGCTCGTCGCCGGGATGCTCGAAGCCTTCGAGCGCAGGACGGGCCTCCCCGTCGTCGTCAACACCAGCCTGAACACCGCAGGCCGCCCGATGGTCGACGACCCCCGCGACGCCCTTGAGTGCTTCGGCTCGGCCCCCGTAGACGCACTGGCCATGGGTCCATACCTCGTGCGCCGCTCCACGTTCAACGGGAGGAGAGATCCGTGAGGGTGGACGTAGTCGTACCCACGCTCGGGCGTCCCTCGCTCCTCAAGCTGCTGGAGGCGCTGGCCGACTGTTCGGGACCGTTGCCAAGCCGCATCCTGCTCGTGGACGACCGGAGATCTCCCGATGAACCGTTGCTGCCGTACGGTCCGCCGCAGGGGCTCGCGGGCCGCGTCGAGGTGCTCCGCGGTCCTGCGGCGGGGCCGGCGGCGGCCCGCAACGC
>CADDZK010000248.1 GCA_902812425.1 Actinomycetota bacterium | reverse complement strand
AAGCTCTCCCTGAGACGCTCCTCGAGTGCTCTGTACACCGCCCACGATGCGCCCAGGATCTTGAAGGCAGGCAGCCCGAGCCGGCTCGATTCGTCCTTCACGAAGACCCTCCCGACGCCCAGAGCGCCGGCGAGCTTCGGGGCGTCCACCAGGGGGGTCTCCCGGTAACCGGGCAGCCTGCGGTGGAATCGCAGTGGCTCCCGATCCGGGGCCGGGCCGTCGAGGACCTCCCTGGCGTTCGGGTTGATAAGCGTCCTGATGCTCACGCCCTGACCTCCCCGAAGAGCCCGTTCGGCGCTACCCGGAGGCGGGGATCACGACTTCTTACCGTTGACGCCGTACTCGAGGCCATCCACCAGAGCCTGCCAGGAGGCCTCGATGATGTTCTCGGAGACCCCGACGGCCCCCCACATCCGCTTGCCGTCCGTCGAGTCTATGAGGACACGGGTCGTCGCCGCGGTGGCGCGGTGCTCGTCGAGGATGCGGACCTTGTAGTTGGAGAGGTGGATCTCCTTCAGCTCGGGATAGAGTGGCACTATGGCCTTCCTCAGTGCCTGATCCAGGGCGTTGACGGGGCCGTTCCCCTCGGCGGTGGAGATAACTCTCTGCCCGCCTACGGAGAGCTTTATGGTCGCCTCGGTCGTCGTCTCTCCGCCGGCGCGCTTCTCCGAGATGATCCTGAAGGTCTCCAGCTCGAAGAGCGGCCTGTCCTCTCCCATCGTCCTCCCGATGAGGAGCGCCAGTGAAGCGTCCGCGGCCTCGTAGTGATACCCTTCGTACTCGCGCTGCTTTATGGCGCCGAGGATCTCCGCCGCATCCCCCGCCTCAAGCCCGAGCTCCTCGGCCTTGGCCCTGATGGAGTTCTTCCCAGAGAGCTCCCCGACGGGCGTGCGACGCACGTTGCCGACTGCCTCGGGCGCGACGTGTTCGTAAGTCGCGGGGTCTTTCGAGATGCCGTCGACGTGCAGCCCGCCCTTGTGGGCGAAGGCGCTCCTGCCGACGTAGGGACGGTGCGTGTCAGGCGTGAGGTTCATGATCTCCGAGACGTAGTTGGAGGCCTCGGTGAGCCGTCGCAAACTTTCGTCGTCCATGACCTTCAGGCCCATCTTGAGTTGCAGGTTGGCGATGGTCGTGACGAGGTCGCAGTTGCCGGTACGCTCCCCGATGCCGTTGACCGTCCCCTGCACGTGCGTCGCCCCCGCCTCTATGGCGGCCAGGGCGCACGCCACCCCGCATCCCGAGTCGTTGTGGGTGTGGATGCCCACCTCAACGTCGGGGAACTCGCGCACCGTGCGAGCCACGACCGCTTTCAACTCCGTTGGCAGCGTCCCGCCGTTCGTGTCGCAGAGGACGAGCGTCGTCGCCCCCGCCTCTGCCGCTGCCCGCAGCACCGCGAGCGAGTACGCCGGGTCATCGCGGAAGCCGTCGAAGTAGTGCTCGGCGTCGAAGATGACCTCCTTGCCCGCTCCCGCGAGGTAAGCGACGGTGTCCCTCACGGACTCGAGGTTCTCCTCGGGCGTCGTCCTCAGGACCTTCTCGACGTGCAGCTTCCAGCTCTTGGCGACGATGCACGCCACGGGTGCAGAGAGGCGGGTGAGGCAGGTGACAGCAGGATCGTCCTCTGCTCTGCCGTTGGGGCGGCGCGCCCGCGTGAAGGCGACGAGCCTCGCGTTCGCGAGCTCGGAGGCGTCGAAGTCCTCGAAAAACTCCAGGTCCTTCGGGTTGGAGGCGGGGAAGCCCGCCTCTATGTAGTGGACCCCCAGAGAGTCAAGCTCGCGGGCTATGCGCACCTTGTCCTCGGTGGTCAGGCTCACGCCCTCGCGCTGGGTCCCATCGCGCAGCGTCGTATCGAAAAGCTTTATGCTCATGCCACACCCTCTCCCGCCGCGACCCACCGGCTCACGGCTTTCGTTACTTCCTCCGTCGTCTTCTTTCCGCCGAGATCAGGGGTCAGAAAATGTGCCTCAAGCGCGACCGAGACGCCCTGCTCGATGGCCTCGGCCACGTCGGGGCGTCCTAAAGAGTGGCGGAACATCATCGCCGCCGAGAGGATGGTCGCGTAGGGGTTCGCCTTCCCCTCTCCTGCTATATCGGGGGCCGAGCCGTGGACGGGCTCGAAGATGCCCGACGAGCCGGGCTCGCCGAGGGAAGCCGAAGGCAACATGCCCATCGAGCCTGGGAGCATCGCAGCCTCGTCGGAGAGGATGTCACCGAAGAGGTTCTCCGTTAGCATTACATCGAATCGCTTCGGGGACTGTATGAGATACATCGCTGCGGCATCGACGAGGACGTGATCCAACCCCACCTGGGGGTACTCTTTTGCCACCTCGGAGACTACCTTGCGCCACAGCCGACTGGTCGCCATCACGTTCGCCTTGTCCACGCTCGTTACGCGCCGCTTGCGCCGCTTCGCCGCTTCGAACGCGACGCGCGCGACACGCACGATCTCCTCGCGCGTGTACACACTCAGGTCGCTGGCCCTCTCCTCGCCCTCCTCTTTCTCTCCGAAGTAAGCCCCACCCGTCAGCTCCCTTACGATCAAGACGTCGACACCGTCGACGACCTCGCGCTTGAGGGGCGAGGAGCCGAGGAGCGCAGGTATGGCCGCCACGGGCCTCAGATTGGCGAAGGCGCCGAGGTGCTTCCTGAGCTTCAGGAGCCCCGCCTCGGGGCGCACGGGGGCGTCGTCGAAATCGGGGTGGCCTACGGCGCCGAGCAGGACGGAGTCAGAGGAGCTGGCGGCATGGAGCGTCTCGTCGGAGACGGGCTCGCCCTCCTCGCGGATGGCCGTGCCGCCGATTCTGCGCTCCTCGTAGCGCACTTCGATGCCGAAGTGGTCCACCGCGACGTCGACGACCTCACGCGCGGCCCCGACCACCTCGGGGCCGATGCCGTCGCCCGGGAGAAGCAATATCTCGAACGAGTCTCTCATCGCGGAACCTCCTAGAACTCCGGCCTCGACATCAACCACTCCCGTCCGCCGGGACCCAGAGCGTCGGCCAGAAGCTCCTCGGCCCTCTCCTCATCGACTACCTCGTCTTCTTCCCAGAGCGCGTGGAAGATGCGCCGCAGGAAGCCGTCTCCAAACTTCTCGAGCGCCGCCTCGCCGAGCAGGAGCAGCAGGTTCTGGAACTTCATCTGGTCCGCTGCGCCGGCAGGCCCGCGGAAGCTCCGTACGGTGAACCCCGGCTCCCCGTCTATCTGCGAGAGATGCTCCTGTAGGGGCAGACCACTCCTGCGCACGACGGCCGCAGCTGCCGCCTGCGGGACGAACTCTCCCAGCCACGCCGGGGTCCTCACCACCTCCCGCCCGAGCAGGAAGGCGTGGGCCATCTCGTGCCAGGCAGCTAGAGGGAGCGTGGCCGCGGTACGCGGCCAGAACGCGGACGATAGCTCCGCAGGCAGCACCAGGACGGGCGGCTCGACGGAGCGGGTGAAGTAGGGGAGACCCGGCGGGTAGGGGCGCGCGTTCTCCCGCGGCGCATCCCTCCAGTCCTCGTCGGCAACGAGGAGCGCGCAGATCTCGGGCGGCTCGACGGAGAGTACCCAGGCGAGCGTCCGGTAGCCCTGTACGAGATAGCCTCGAACCTCCCCTGCCTTCTCCGCCAGCCGTGGGGCGTAGAGTAGGGGGACCTCTCCTTCCAGGCGTCCGTAGCCCGGTGGGGTGGCCCGTCTCTCCGCCGGGCTCTCTACGGCGCTACCTTCGCGTCCCACCTGGCTCCGACCATGCCTGCCGTATACACGTTGACGGCCCGCACGTAGGCGCGCGCCGCCGCCTCGACGACGTCCTGGGAGAGGCCGCGTCCTGCGTACTCGCCGCCCTCGAACTCGACGGAGACCCTGACCTCGCCGAGGGCGTCCTTCCCGCCGGTCACGGCGTCGATGCGGAAGTCCGTCAGACGGCCCTTGATGTTCGTCGCGGCGTCGATGGCGCGGAAGACGGCGTCCACAGGTCCCTCGCCCTCGGCCTCGGCCTCGAACGTGCCGTGCTCGGCGTGCGAGATGGTGACGGCGGCCCTGCTCTGGCGGCCTGTGGCCGCGACGACCCTGAACGACTCGAGGACGAACTTGCCCTCGAAGGAGCCGACCTCGTCAGCGGCTATGGCTTCGAGGTCCGCGGCTGTGACGGTCTTCTTGTGGTCAGCTATCTCCTTGAAGCGCGTGAAGGCCCGCTTGAGGACGTCCCCCTCGACGTAGTAGCCGAGCTCTTCGAGGGCGTCTTTGAGGGCGTGACGGCCGGAGTGTTTGCCGAGGAAGATGTTCGTCCCTTCCAGCCCGATGTCCTTGGGGGTCATGATCTCGAACGTCCGCCTGTCCTTGAGCACGCCGTCCTGGTGGATCCCAGACTCGTGCAGGAAGGCGTTGCGCCCCACGATGGCCTTGTTCGGGGGCACGTCGTAGCCCGTGATGTTGGAGACCATGCGGCTCGTGTTGGCGAGCTGACGCGTCTCGATGCCGACCTCGGCGCCGTAGAAGTCCTGGCGCGTGGCGAGCGCCATTACGACCTCCTCAAGGGAGGCGTTCCCCGCCCGCTCCCCGATGCCGTTGACGGCGACCTCGACCTGCCCGGCCCCTACCTCGACGCCGGCGAGCGAGTTGGCGACGGCCATCCCGAGATCGTCGTGACAGTGTACCGAGAGCACCCGCTCCTTCAGGCCGGGCACCCGTTCCTGAAGCTCTTTGAGGAAAGCCGCGAACTCGACGGGCGTCGTGTAGCCGACCGTATCTGCGATGTTGACGACGTCGGCACCGGCCTCGACCGCGGCGGCGACGACCTCGGAGAGGTAGCCGATGTCGGTGCGCGTCGCGTCCATCGGGGAGAACTCGACGTTCTCGCACAGGCTCTTGGCGACGGCTACGGCCTCACCCGCCCTCTGGAGGATCTCCTCGCGGTTAGAGCGCATCTGGTGCTCTATGTGCAGATCGCTGGTCCCGACGAAGGTGTGGATGCGCGGCCTCTCCGACCACTGCACCGCCTCCCACGCGCGCACGATGTCCTGCTCGTGGATGCGGGCGAGACCTGTGATCCTCGGCCCCTTCACCTCCGCGGCGATGCGGGAGACCGACTCGAAGTCTCCCTCGCTGGTAATGGGGAACCCGGCCTCTATCACGTCCACCTTCAGACGGGCGAGCTGGCGGGCTATCTCTACCTTCTCCTCCACCGAGAGGGAGATGCCTGGCGACTGCTCGCCGTCGCGCAAAGTGGTGTCGAAGATCTCTACTCGACGCATATGTCTCTCATCCTTCCTACTCTGAAAACGAAAACTGCGGCTTTGAGATCGGTGGCCGCTGGGCGAGCCCGACTAGAGACCGGGACGGGTAATTCGCCCAGGGGCCACCCTGGTTAGTCGTAGGATGACGAGAGAGGAGCGCACGATGTTAGAAGCTCGCCTTCATGAAGGGTGGCAGTATCTCACTGCCTCGCTCCCTCCGCAACCTCGACGGCAACGGTCCAGCCTGCGTACTCTTCCCACGCGCCGCGCGCGGCCTTGAAGTACAGCTCCTGCAACCTCTCGGCGACGGGACCGATGCTGCCCGTCCCTATGGGACGGTCGTCCACCTCTACGACGGGTGCGATCTGGAACCCCGTGCCGGAGAGAAAGACCTCGTCTGCGGCGTAGAGCTCCGTCCTGCCGACCTCGCGCTCCAAAACGGGCATATCGAGCTCCTTGGCGGCGAGCTCCATGACGGCGTCGCGCGTTATGCCCTCGAGGATGTCCGCCGTCACGGGCGGCGTTATGAGCCCTCCCTTTCTGACGAGGAAGATGTTGGCCGCACTAGCCTCCGAGACCTGCCCGTCCTGGGTGAGGAAGATGGCGTCGTCGTAGCCAGCCCTGTGCGCCTCGTCGACCGCGAGCGCCGTGTTGACGTAGGAGCCCGTGCACTTGGCGCGCGCGGGGATGGCGTTGTCAGGCGTACGCCGCCACGAGGAGACGCAGACCTTCAACCCCGTGAGCTCGACGTAGTTGCCCAGAGGAACCGTGAAGATGGAGAGCTCCGACTCGCCCTTCAGGTTCACCCCGACGGATTCCGCCGCCTTGTACGCAACGGGCCTTATGTAGGTATCCTCGCGCGGGGCGTTGCGCTTGAGGATCTCGAGCGT
>CADDZK010000247.1 GCA_902812425.1 Actinomycetota bacterium | reverse complement strand
TCAAGATCTTCTCCCACAGCAACGTGGAGGCCGCCGCCATAGCCGCCGTGGTCGGAGGCGGCTTGATGCTCCTCGTCGCAACGCTCCTGAGCAGAAGGGTCGAGCGTCTGACCCTTGCCGCGCGGGTGATAGAGCAGGGGGACTTCTCCTCCCGTATAGAGCCTGGCTACGACGACGAGCTCGGCGACCTCGCCAGGTCTTTCAACGCTATGACGGCCAGATTCCAGGAGTCCTTCGGACGGCTGGAAGAGAGCAAGGAGACCCTCGACGCCATCCTGGAGAACCTCGGCGAGGGCGTGCTCGCGACCAACCTCAGTGGCGAGGTAATGTTTGCCAACCCTACAGCCCGTAAGCTGCTCGGCATGAGGCCCGAGCGGGTACAGGACGTCCGGCAGCCTCAGGAGCTGCCCAACCCCTGGGAGGACTTCGACCTTCCGGAAGCCGTCGCCCGCTGCGCGAAAGAGTACGAGTGCGGCGAGGCCAGGGTGCGAGGCGCACAGACCTTCTTCCAGATCAAACTCGAGCACATGCCCCGCTTTGACGAGCACAGGGGCGGCGTGCTCGTGGTCGTCCGTGACCTTTCGGAGAGCCAGCGACTGGAGGCGAATCAGCAGCGCTTCCTCGCCAACGCCGCCCACGAGCTGAAGACCCCCATCACGGCGATCCTCGGTTCAGCCGACCTCCTTCTGACGGAAGAGAAGGACGACCCGAGGGTGCGGGAGCGTTTCCTGACGCACATCCGCTCGGAGGCAGAGCGGATGCAGCGCCTCTCTGAGACGCTGCTCCGCCTCGCACAGACAGGCTGGGACCGCAGAGACCCGGATATCGGGGAGGTCGACCTCGCCGAGGTCGCCTCGAAGGTCGCCGAACGCATGAGGCCGCTCGCCGAGAGCTCGTGGCTGGATCTCTCGGTCGAGGGTGAAGGAGGTCGCGTCAGGGCCGACGAAGAGTGGCTCGAGCAGGCGTTGCTCGTGCTCGTGAGCAACGCCCTCAAGCACTCGGCCAAAGGCGGACACGTCCGGTTGCGGGTCGAGGGGTCGTGCGTCGTCGTTGAGGACGAGGGCGCCGGCATAAGCGAGGAGGACGTACCCTACGTATTCGAACGCTTCTACAGGGGAAGCGACTCGGGGGGCTTCGGCCTCGGGCTGCCCATCTGCAAGGAGCTCGTCCAGAGGATGGGCGGGGAGATACATCTGGAATCCGAAGAGGGGAAGGGGACGATGATCGAGGTGAGATTGCCGGAGGTTTCTGATGGCTAGGGTGCTTATAGTAGAAGACGACCCCGCCGTACGAGATGTGGTCGAGCACGCGCTCTCGCGCGAGGGGATGGAGACGGAGACCGCCTCAGACGGGGAGGGGGCACTTGAGAGCTTGCGCGCCGCGAAACCGTTCGACCTCGTCGTCCTCGACGTGATGTTGCCGGGGATGGACGGTATCTCCGTCTGTCAGGAGCTCAGGAACAGCGACTCCCCGTCCTCCGACGCACCCGTCGTAATGCTGACCGCCCGCGACGACGAGACGAGCGTCGTGGTCGGCCTCGAGGTCGGCGCCGACGACTACGTCACGAAGCCCTTCAGGCCCCGCGAGCTGGTGAGCCGCGTGCGGGCGCACTTGAGGAGGCGTCGCCTCGACTCGAAAAACATCCCGAGAGAGAACAGCAGGCTGGAGTTTCCAGGCCTCGAGATCGACCTCTTCGGCAGGCAGGTCTTCGTCGATAGCAAGGAGGTCGAGCTGACCGCCAAAGAGTTCGACGTCCTTGCGCTCTTGGTCTCCCACCCTGGGCGGGTCTACAGCCGCGAGCAGATAATGCGTCACCTCTGGAACGGGGAGTTCTTCGGCGAGGCCAGGGCCGCCGACGTCCACGTCCAGCACATCCGCAAGAAGATAGAGCCTGACACGACCAACCCACGCTATATACAGACCGTACGCGGTGTCGGCTATAAGTTCACCAGCGTGTGACTCTTTCCTGACGCCGCCGGGTCAAGGGCGCGAACGGAGCCCGCGGCGGCTCGGGCGAGCGCCGTCCGGCGTGGATGAGGATAGACTGCCACCCCATACCCACTCCATGATGCGCATCCGCTGACGATAGGCCTCGCACGAACATATCGTGGAGGACGACGGCAGCGCACGAGGCCTATGGAGATCCATGAGACGATCGTCGACCAGGTCGGTGGCATCTTGAGTAGCCCTTCCTCGTACAGCGGCGCCGTTCACCGATAAGCGGGCTACTCGGCCGCCTCTTGCCGTGGGGACCAGAGGGGCACGGGGACCCCGAGGCAACGGTTGAGGATCCAGCAGACGACCGTAACGAGAACGATGCCGGCGGCGAGCGAGTCGAGCTGGCCCGGCGTGGTGAACAACCCGAGGCTAACCAGGAGGGTGGTCGTGCCGGCCGGGGTGTGCGGGCGGCGGATGAGTATCATCAACGCCTCCGATACCGCCGCCGAGGACGACGCCGCCCCGATGCGGGCGAGGGTTACGCCCTCTTGCAGCACGCTAGGGTGGTGGAGCAACCCGAAGGCGTAGAGCGCCGCGAACCCGACCGCTATCGCCACAAAGTGTCCGATGACGGTGTTGCGCGGGCTTGCGTCCTTGCTCAAAGGCTGCCTGAAGATGGCGAACACAGTCGGGGAGAGGCTCGGAAAGAGGAGCGGCTGCTTCGTGAAGTACGCAGCAAACCCGTTAACCGCGAGGGCGAAGGCCCCGGTGAGGAGTACGTAAAATGCCTCGCCCCTAACGTCATACCTGTCGAGCAGCCACAGGTGCAGGTCGGTGCGTCCGGTTCGGCCTTCACGCCAGCCCTGCTCATCTGCGGAATTCATCCTATCCACTTCTTTAGTACGTAGCATCCTTCGACGCCCACAGAGGAACCGGTTCCCCGGCGGCCCGGTTCAGAACCCATCCTGCGACGGTCAGCAGCAAGACGCCGCAGATGAGCGCTGCCATCTGGTGCGGTGTCCTGAGAAGACCGAGGCTTACTATAAGCGTGGTGGCCCCCGTCGGCGGATGGGAGGACTTCAGGAGGAGCAGTACCGCGCCTGTAAGCGCCAGCGAGAGCGCTCCGGCGCCGACGCGGGCGAGCGTGACACCCTCGATGAGGACGCTCGGGTCGTTGAGGAGCCCGAAGATGGCGAGGGAGGCGGCGCCGGCCAGGACAGCGACGAGGTGTCCGATGAGGGTGTTGCGCGGGCTCGACTGCGGGGACATCGGCGACTCGAAGAAGAGGAACGCCGTGGGACCGAGGGAAGGGAAGAGAAGCGGCTGCTTCGTGAAGTACGCCGCCAGCCCGCTAACTGCTAGCGCCAGCAGGCAGGCCACGAACGTGTAGAGCGCCTCACCTCCACCGCCGAAACGCTCGACGAGCCGTCCGCGCAGGCCGCGACGCTCCTCCGCTGCCATCAGGGCGCCCTGTACTTGGAGGCCGCGGGCCTCGCGCGGGTGCTCACCCCGCACCTGCGCGCTCGGTAAGGGCAACCGCGGCGGCGATGTGCGAGAGGTGCGTGAGCCCTTGCGGGAAGTTCCCCAACGGTTCCCCCGATGTGGTGTCGTACTCTTCGGAGAAGAGACCAAGATCGTTGCTGGTAACCATGGTGCGGTCGAAGACCACACGAGCCTCCTCTATCCTCCCCTGGTGGGCCAGACATTCTGCCAGCCAGAAAGAGCAGGCCAGGAAGGCACCCTCCCTGACTTCGTCGCTGAGGCGGCGCTTGAGCAGGCCGTCGTCGTCGAGTTCCTCGCGGATGGCGTCGGTAGTACGCACCATGCGCTCGTCCTTGTAGTCCACAAACCCCATCTTCGGCAGGAGCAGGAGCGCCGCGTCGAGGTCGTTGCCATCGAAGGCCGTGGTGAAGACGCCGCGTTCTTTATCGTAGCCCTCGCTCTCTACCGCCTCCCTGATCTCGTCCCGCACCTTCTTCCAGCGGCGTTCTGGCGCCTTCCTCATGCACTCCCCGGCCAGACGCAGCCCCCTGTCGAGCGCGACCCAGCACATGACCTTCGACTCGACGTAGTGGCGCGGCTCGTCGCGCGACTCCCAGATACCGGCATCGGGCTTCTCCCAGAGCTCCGAGGCCGCCTCGACCAGCTCGTACAGGAAGCGCCAGTAGTCGTCATCCGGGGAGTTACCCCGCTGTTGCCAGCGCCAGCCGAGCGCCAGCAGCTGGCCATAGACACCGAGCTGCAGCTGGTCTGCGGCGGCGTTGCCGACGCGTACGGGTCTCGCTCCCCTGTAGCCTTCCAGAAAGTCCAGAGTCTCCTCGGTCAGGCGGCGCTCGCCCCCTACCCCGTACATGATCTGGAGGCTCTCGGCGCTCCCTGCGGAGCTGCGCTCTACAAAGCGTCTGAAGTTGTCGGCCAAATCGTCGAAGCCGACCTCGGCGAGCGAGCGCACGGAGAAGAAGGAGTCCCTGATCCAGCTGTAGCGGTAGTCCCAGTTCATGCTCCCGCCCGGGCTCTCCGGCAACGAGGTGGTGGCCGCGGCCGCTATCGCCCCTGTCAGGTCGTTCATGAGGGCTTTCATCGTGATCGCGGAGCGGAGGACTCCTGGTTTGTAGGGACCGTCGAACCGGATCTGGGACGACCACTCGCGCCACCAGCCTATCGTCTCCTCGAGCCGCCGGTCCAGGTCGCCCGGCTCGGGGGTTTCGGGACGGTCGTTGTCGAGTTGCTCGGGCGGTACGGAGAGTATCGAGAGGCGCACCCGCTCGCCTGCGTGCACGTCGATGCTAGCCCCGAGTGAGTGGTAGTCTATCGCCTCGATCACAGCGTCGGAGGAGATGAGCAGCCCGTCGTTGCCCCCTATTGCGCTGTAGAGCCTGACCCCTTCCTGGCGGATCCAGGGTTTCAGAGACCCGTAGTCGAAACGGGGCGCTATCTTGAGGTCGAGCTCCACATGCCCGCTAACGCCCTCTATGATGCGGACCAAGTTCCTGTGTGGATATCTCTCCGTGCTGGCCGGGAGGGCGAAGAAGTCATAGACCCTGGCGACGCCGCCGGCGGCGCGGAACGTGGTCTCAAGCACGAGGGTGTCCTCGAGGTAGCGGCGGGACGGCTCCTGGTCGTTACCCACCGCGCAGAGGGAGCAGAAACCGCCCCTCTCCCAGTCGAGCAGCCTCCCGAAGCAGCTCCCGGCGTCGATCCTCTGTATGCAGCACCAGTCTATTGATCCATCGCGGGAGACGAGGGCCGCCGAGTTGCTGTCGGCGATGAGCGCGTAGTCGCCGATCGAGGGGTAGGGTGTATCCTTAGCCATGAGAGCTCTCTGTTCTCTCACCGGCGTCCATCCCCAAGAGGGCGCGCCAGGGCGAACCCCCCGAATCGCGCACCCACCTCAGATAGCGCAGACCGGCGAGCGGCTCTCTGTAGCCCAAGATGAAGATGGCGAGCGAGAGCGCCGCCGAGGCGAGGCAGAGCGTACACCAGGCGCCCACCAGGAATGCCTGCATCAGGATGAGCAGCACGCTTACCAGCGCCCCCGAGAGGATCACGACCCCGAAGGCGAGCACCGTCCACGGCATCGTACGCCACTTGTGGCGCCCGCCGATGAGGCTCAGGATTATCTCCGTCCCGTAGGCGAGAGCCCCCAGCGCCGCGTCGGGGATTCCAAGGTACTCGAGCACCGTGGGACTGTGGAAGAACGGGTCCCACACGCTTCCAAGCACGTTTATCTGGAAGAGCGTCAGGTAGACGGAGACGCAGAGCCCGGCGAAGGCGAGGACGATGATAGGGACTCGCCTGGCCCAGGTCGTCGGGTTCTCGTCGAATCCAGGAGGCACTTTAGTGTCCATCATCGCCTCCCTATCAACGCCGCCGCGGCGAGCAAGCCGGCTCCTGCGGCCAGCGCGAGCAACCCGAGGTGCTCCGTCGCCCAGAGCTGCGGGCTCTCCTCGTGGGCCTGCTCGTCGAAGTTGCCGTGCGCCCCGTGGTCGCCCGGTACGGGCTGGTAGAGGTTGTCGGGACGGTCTTTGTCGACGGGCTGGTCTGTCTGCTGGGAATCGTAGCCTGTTCTCGCCAGGTACCAGTCTCCCAGCCCCGGCAAGAGCTTGTTGCCCGCTATCACTATGGTCGAGGAGAGGCCCACCCGAACCTCGCGCCGTCTGTGGTGCGCCGCCCAGTAGATGGCTTGGGCCGGAACTTCGGGCTGGTAGATGGGGGGCACAGGCTGGGGGTGCTTCGGGAGGG
>CADDZK010000246.1 GCA_902812425.1 Actinomycetota bacterium | reverse complement strand
ACTCTCTCTTCGCTCCCGTCGCGCAGACGGATAGTGAATCGGCGGGTGCGCCGGTTCTTCGGCGCACCCGCCGATTCACTATCCGTCTGCGCGACGGGAGCGAAGAGAGAGTGCTACTCCTGCACGGTCCGACCGCGGCTCTCGGTGCCCGCCTCACCCTCGTGCTCCTCCTCGACCGTCTCCCCCTTGGGCTCGACTCCCGGTTCAGCCTGCTCGCCGCGGGCCTTGAGGATATCGAAGATAAAGAAGTCGTATATGTACGCTCCTATGACGCCGCCGACGAGTGGCCCGACTATCGGGACCCAGAAGTAGGCCGTGAACGCTCCTTTCACGGTACCCGGCAGGGCAACGCTACCCCATCCGGCGAGCCAGGCGAAGACCCTGGGACCGAAGTCGCGGGCCGGGTTGATCGCGTATCCAGCGTTAGCCCCGTAAGACATGCCGATGGCCGCCACCGCGAACCCCACCAGGAGTGGGGTCAGGTAGGCCTGGGGCGATTGGTTCAGGGTGTCGACGAGGGCGAAGACGAAGATGACGAGGAACATGGTACCGACGATCTGGTCGATCAGAGGTCCGATCATGCCGCCGTTGTAGTAGGGCGCAGGGAAGGTGGCGAAGATGCTGAAGGTAGTGTTGGAAGCGGGGTCCCCGCGGGTTATGTTGTTCGCCGCCTCGAAGCTGGAGATGGCGTTGTGGTAGACGAGGAAGACCAGCGCAGCCCCCACGAAGGCCCCGACCATCTGGGCAGCCATGTAGGGCAACACCTTCCTCCACGGGAACTCCCGCCGCACCGCGAGGGCTAGCGTCACCGCCGGGTTGATGTGGGCACCGCTCACCCCCCCGGCCACGTATACGGCCATCGCCACCCCTATCGCCCATCCCCAGGTGATCAGGAGCCAGTCCCCCGAGGCCAGGAAGATGGTGTGGGCATTCTCTGCCCTGCCCGACTGGTTTAGCGCGGCCACCGCCATGGCCACGACCCCATCGCCGAAGGCGATGAGGACGAACGTCCCCAGGAACTCCGCGGAGAGCTCCCCCCATACCGTGGTGCGCCACCCTCCTCGGGCCGGCGCAGATGCTGTTGCCATGAGTCTCTCCTTTCCCTAGAAGGGTCGTCCGGCCGCGACGTCGCACGGCGCCTCGAGGTAGCCCTTCATCTCGTCGTCGAGCTTGAGGAGCGTTATGGAGAAGCCCGCCATCTCGAGCGAGGTCATGTAGTCCCCGACGTATGGCATGCGCCAGACCTGCACACCCTCGCGATCGAGAACCTCGGCGACCTGGGCGTAGGCGACGTAGAGCTCCATCAGGGGCGTGCCGCCCATGCCGTTGACCATGACGGCTACCTCGGAGCCCGAGAAGTCGACGGAGTCGCCGAGGATCTTCGCCAGCATCTCGTCCACTATCTGGTCGGCGGGCTCGATCTTCTTGCGCTCGACGCCTGGCTCGCCGTGGATGCCTATGCCGATCTCCATCTCGTCCTCGCCGATGTCGAAGATGGGCTCCCCGCTCTCGGGCGGGGTACAACTGGTTAGCGCCATCCCCATGGAACGGACGTTGGAGTTCACCCTCTCGGCGAGCTCTTTTATGCCAGCGAGGTCCCTGCCGTCGTCGGCTGCTGCGCCGCAGATCTTGTGCACGAAGATGGTGCCGGCGATGCCGCGACGCCCGCTCGTATACGTCGAGTCCTCGACGGCCACGTCGTCGTTGGTCACGACGTAGTCGGTCTGTATGCCCTCGGCCTCGGCGAGCTCCCCGGCCATCTCGAAGTTGAGCACGTCGCCCGTGTAGTTCTTGACGACGTAGAAGACCCCTGCCCCGCCGTCTACGGCCTTGGTCGCCTCCAGCATCTGGTCTGGGGTCGGGCTGGTGAAGACGGCGCCCGCGCACGCCGCGTCGAGCATGCCGGGGCCGACGTAGCCGCCGTGGGTCGGCTCGTGGCCAGATCCGCCGCCGGAGACCAGGGCGACCTTGCCCTGCACGGGGGCGTCGGCGCGCACGACGACGTTGTGCTCGGGGATCAGGCGCAGAAGACCGCCGTGGGCGAGCTCCATGCCCCGAAGCATGTCCTCGACGACCCTCTCGGGCGCGTTGATGACTTTCTTCATCTTTTCCCTTTCCTTCTCAGGCCAGCGGGGACTCGACGGCTTCCTGCGCCCACTCCTTGGCCCGCGAGAGGGCCTCCTGCCAGCGGCCGTAGAGCCTCTCTCGCTCTTCCTCGTCCATCCTTGGCTCGTAGCGGCGCCTGAGCCTCCAGCGGTTCTTGAGCTCCTCCCTATCCTCCCAGAACCCGACGGCGAGCCCTGCCAGATAGGCCGCCCCTAAAGCGGTCGTCTCCAGCGTCTCGGGCACCTCGACGGGGACGCCGAGGATGTCCGCCTGGAACTGCATCATCCAGCGGTTGGCGGCCGCCCCACCGTCGGCCTTGAAGGTCGGGATGTCGAACCCTGCGTCGGCGGCCATCGCCTCGACGGCGTCGCGGGTCTGGTAGCACATGCTCTCCAGGGCGGCACGAGCGAGGTGCGCCCTCGTGCTGCCGCGCGTGAGCCCGACTATGGTGCCCCTCGCGTAAGAGTCCCAGTGCGGGGCACCGAGACCCACGAGCGCCGGCACGAAGTACACGTCGTCGTTGGAGTCGAGGCTCGCCGCGAGCTCCTCGGTCTCCTCGGCGCTCTCGATAATGCCGAGGCCGTCGCGGAGCCACTGCACGGCTGCGCCCGTGATGAAGATGGCGCCTTCGAGGGCGTACTCGACGGGCTCGTCGCCGAGGCCCCACGCGATCGTCGTGAGCATTGCGCGCTCGCTCTTTATGGGATCCTGGCCCGTCATCATCAGGGCGAAGGAGCCCGTCCCGTAGGTGTTCTTGGTCAGGCCCTTCTCGAAGGCGACCTCACCGAAGAGGGCGGCCTGCTGGTCGCCCGCGACCCCGGCTACGGGTACCTCGGCCCCGAAGACCTCGGCGTCGGTGCTACCGTAGACGGTGGAGCTTGGCTTGACTTCAGGCAACATCTCGCGCGGCACGCCGCCAAGCATCTCCAGTAGCTCGTCGTCCCACTTGAGATCGAAGATGTTGTACATCAGGGTGCGCGAGGCGTTCGTGTAGTCCGTGACGTGCGCCCTGCCGCCCGTGAGCTTGTAGATCAACCACGTGTCTATGGTGCCGAAGGCGATCTCACCGTTCTGCGCCCTCTCCTTGAGGCCCTCCACGTTGTCGAGGAGCCACTTGACCTTCGAGCCAGAGAAGTAGGCGTCTATGACCAGGCCGGTCTTGTTCGCGACCATCTCGTCGTTTCCGGCCTCGGAGAGCTCGGTGCAGATCTGGGCCCCGCGCCTGTCCTGCCAGACGATCGCGTGGTGGACGGGCTCGCCCGTCTCTTTATCCCACATGACGACGGTCTCGCGCTGGTTGGTTATGCCTATGGCCGCTATATCCTCGGGCGAGACCCCTGCGTCATCGAGTGCCTGTCTCATCACCCCGAGGGTGACGTCCCAGATCTCCGAGGCGTCGTGCTCGACCCATCCAGGCCTCGGATAGTGCTGCGTGAACTCCTGCTGGGCCTCCCCCACCGTCGCGCTGTCGTGGTTGAAGACTATCGCCCTGCTCGACGTGGTCCCCTGGTCTATCGCCAAAATATAGTCCGCTGCCATACCTATCCTCTCTCTCCTTTCCCAATACCGGCAGGTCTCCTGTCAGGGATCACCTCCTCACGGCAAGAGCCCCGCACGAAACCCCATCTTCCGGCATCAGGGTACCGGACTCCGGGATTTCGTGCGAGGCTCTCTCTTTATCTCTGCGCCTGCGCTACGTATGTGGTTTGGAACTTAATCTACTTGTCCGCGCGACCCTTGTCAACCGCCGTTCCACAGGCCCCTGTGGCTCGTCGAGACGCCGACCGCCCCCGCTCTGAGGATGTTGGATATGTCCTCGCGGCCCTTGAGCAATCCGCCGGCGAGGACGGGGAGGCCGAGGACCTCCGAGTAGCGCTCGGCTATCTCGCAGTAGGCGAGCGCCGGCAGTATCTCGACGAAGCGGGGCTCGGCGCGCCGGATCAGCTTCAGGCCACGCTCTACGGCGCCTGAGTCTATGGCGAAGAGGCGCTGGATGGTTATGAGGCCAGAGGACTTGGCGAGCTCTATGACGTGGCGGTGGGTGGAGATGATCCCCTCGACCCTCCCCGAGAGGAAGCGCAACCCGCTGGCGTCGGAGGCGATGCCGCCGACGAGGTCGACGTTGACGTAGATGCGGGGCCTCCGGGGCTGCGAGCGGACCCTCCCTAGCACCTTGAAGATGTCGCCGCCGAGCACGAAGATCGCGGGGTGCTCCCCGGCGAGCGCCGCCTCGAGGGCGCTATCGGGCCCGCGGACGGCGGGGATCACGGGGTCGCGCCCGAGCGCCCGCAGAAAGAGTTCGGCCCTGTGGTCTACCGTCTTACCCACACGCGGACTCTAGGAGATCACGCCGCCTCTCTCAAGTCGGGGGCACAGGCGGCCAAAAGATAACCCATTTGGGGTATGCTTTTCTCCTGGTTTCGGTCTACGATGCGACCAGTTGGGAAAGGACAGGAGAGGAAATGCCCTCACGGGTTTTGATCGCAGACGATCACGCGCTCTTCAGAGCGGGCATCAGGGTCATGCTCTCCTCACGCCCCGACATCGAGGTCGTCGGGGAGGCCGATGACGGGGAGGAGGCCGTCGAACTCTGCAGGAAGACGCGTCCCGACCTTGTGATGATGGACCTCGGGATGCCGAAGATGGACGGGATCGCGGCCACCCGCGCGATAAAGAGCGAGTTCCCGAGGACCATCGTTCTCGTGCTGACGGCTTTCGCCGACGAGGATCTGCTGCTGGAGGCCGTGAGGGCCGGCGCAGCAGGGTACGTCATCAAGGACGCCGTCGGACCGATCGAGTTGCTCGACGCCGTAAACGGGGTGCTGAACGGGGAGTCGCAGGTGGACCAGGACCTCGTCATGAACCTGGTCAGGCGCCTGGCCGACGAGACCGAGCCACGCACGAAGCCCACAGCACTGGAGCACGCCGTGCCCGAAGGGTCCCTCACGGAGCGCGAGATCGAGGTGCTCAGGCTCCTTCCGCTCGGGAGGACCAACCGTGAGATCGCCGCCGAGCTGCACCTCTCCCTCTCGACGGTGAAGAAGCGCCTGGAGCGCATCATCTCCAAGCTCGGCGTCTCGGACCGTACCCAGGCAGCCGTCAGGGCCGTAGAGCTCGGCCTCATCGATGGCGGTCGGTAGACCCCAGACGAGACGCAGGGGCTTTGAAGCCCGTCGGAGGGATATTTGACGCCGTCTTTGAGTCCGACTTATCATGTTCGTCGTGGGAAGAGTGGAGGGTGCGGGACTCGCCTTGAGCCGGGGAGACTAAAGGAGTCGCTGTGAGAGACGGTCTGCCGCCCTGCGCGTATGGAGGCCGGTCCTAATAGCCGTCGGGACCCACGCATGAGGTTCCAGGAGGATCGGACCGCCGGCTGGGGCGTGAGGGAATTCTACAACCTGGATCCACCGCGCGTGGAACCGCGGCCGGGCCATATAGACCTCGGGTGGTCCTTCAGAATCGTTCAGAAGGGCACAAGGGACACGACGGGCACCCTCAAGGGCGTAACCGTGCACTACTACGTGGGCCGCAGGCGCACCTACTACGGCGCTGAGGCTAATCGCATCCTCCGAACCGTGCAGCGAAATCGCTCGGATAACCCGTAGCCACGTTCCGCAGCGGTCTCGCAGACACAACTGCCAAACTCCTGCCTCCCCGCCGGGGTTCCCGCCTCTTCAGCATGCCCCGCAGGACGGCGTGACGAGAGCCAGGCCGCGGAAAATTAGCCATATGACCCCCTAAAAAGAGCCACATGACCAATGTGCCGGGACACGCGCCGGAGTACGCTCGACTGTGTACACGAGAGGGCGGGGGTTGCTCACTTTCTTTCCTCTGCCTCACCTACAGAGAGGTGGTCCCCACAGATGAGAAAGACGATGCTGTTGATGGCGACGATGGCCTTTACCCTGCTGCTCGCAAGCGGGGTTGCAATGGCCGCCGTCCTGCTAGATCAGGAACAGACCGTAACGACGGGCGGGTTCACCCTCGTTGATGCTAACCAGCGCTTCGCCCAGACTTTCAGGGCCGGCGCCACTGGCAAGCTCAAGAAGGTCTCTGTCTTCGCCGGCTGCTGCA
>CADDZK010000245.1 GCA_902812425.1 Actinomycetota bacterium | reverse complement strand
CCTCGGCGGGGACGGGACGGGCTTCGAGCGGGATGCCGCGTTCTGAGGCGAGCTCGATGACGGTCTTGCGGGTGATGCCTTCGAGGACGCCCCTGTCGGGGGTTGAGATCGTGCCATTCTCTACGGCGAAGACGTTGAAGCCTGGTCCCTCTACCACGTTGTCTTCGGTATCGACCAAGATCACCGTCTCCCCGCCACGCTCGTAGGCTTCGAGGAGCCCGGTCTCCAGGTCGAGCCAGTGGTAGTTCTTCACCGTAGGGTCAACAGATTCAGGGGAGATGCGTTGCTTGCTGCCGATGGTGGCGTGCAGCCCCCTCTCCTGCTTCTCGGGGTCTGCGATCCAGACGAAAGGCACGACGAAAGCGTAGAAGCGGTTCTCGCACTCGCGCGGGTCGCGCGAGCCCGGCTTGGGGATGCCACGCGTGCAGATGACCTCGGCGTAGGCGTCGCGCAGCCCGCTCAGGCGCACGCACTCGACGAGGATGTCCCTGATCTCATTCCGACCGTACGGCGGACTCAGACGCAGATGTCTCATCGACCGCACAAAGCGCTCGAGGTGGTCGTCAAGGCGGAAGAAGCTGCCGCGCCAGACGTGGGCCACGTCGTAGGTCGCGTCCGAGCGCAGGAACCCCCAATCTAGGATTGGGATACGCGCCTCAGCGACCGGCACGAACCGCCCATCGACGAAGGCCGCGCCGTCCGCGTACGATCCGTGATCCTCCGTCGTCCTCACGCCCCGCTCTATCTTCTCTGTACCCATCTCTACCCCCTCCAGGCTCTGTGCCATCTTCCGACAAGCGCCCCTGCTTGTCCAGAGACGCGGGATCAAAGTCCTTTCGTGTGAACGCTTTTATTTGCGGTGTATAGGGCTAAACTGTAAGCTACGTTGGCGCGGAGAAGAGCCGTCCTCGCGCTTTATGAAACAACGAATTTCTCGGCGTCCTGCGAAGCTAGGAGAACGGGGTCAAATGTACAGAGAGATCTACGTCCCGGTAGACAACTCGGACTACTCCAATCAGGCGTGCGTCATCGGTGTAGACGTCGCGCGGCAGTTCGGGGGCAGGGTCGCGGGCTGCCACGCCTACGCAGCCAGGATGCACGACGTCCGCTTCCGTCAGATGGAGAGCGGGCTCCCCGAGGAGTTCCGCGACGAGGACGAGATGAGGCGGCAGCGCAAGATCCACGACCAGCTCATAACTAAAGGGCTGGAGATCATCACCGACTCGTACATAGACGTCCTCGAACCTCTCTGCGAAAAATACGATGTCGAACTGGTCCGCCGCTCCCTCGAAGGCAAGAACTTCAAGGTCATAGTCGAGGACGTCAACCAGAACGACTTCGACCTCGTCGTGATGGGCGCGATGGGGATGGCCGCCGTCAAGGACACGGTCCTCGGCACCGTCACCGAGCGCGTCGTCAGGCGCCTAGAGAAGGCGGACACCCTGATCGTCAAGGACCTCGACCGCTCTCCCTTCGAGCACATCGTCGTCGCCGTGGACGGCTCGGCCAAGTCGCTCGGCGGCCTCAAGCGCGCGATAGAGCTTGCGCGCGAGTTCGGCGGGACGGTCGAGGCTATCTCTGTCTTCGACCCGTACTTCCACTACGCGATGTTCCACTCCATAGCCGGCGTTCTCTCTACGAAGGCCCAGAAAGTCTTCCGCTTCAAAGAGCAGGAGAAGCTGCACGAGGAGATCATCGACAGTGGGCTCGCCAAGATCTACACCGCACACCTGGAGATCGCCAAGAAGATCGCCGAGGACGAGGGCGTGGACCTGAAGACGACGCTCCTGGCGGGCAAGCCGTTCGAGCAGACGATGAAGTACGTGAACGAGGTGAACCCGACGCTCGTGGTGATGGGCCGCATCGGTTACCACTCCGACGACGAGATGGACATCGGCGGCAACACGGAGAACATGATGCGCTACCTGCCGACGAACGTCCTCATAACCAACTACGAGTACCAGGCCCCCGACCTCTACACAGCAGAAGAGCACATGACCTGGACGAAGGAGGCCCTGGAGCGTCTCGACCGCATTCCGGGCTTCGTCGTCGGGATGGCGACGGGCGCCATAATCCGCTACGCCATCGAGAAGGGCTACACGGTCATAACCACGGGCGTCATCGACGAGGTCATAAAGAGCATCCTCCCACCCGGAGCGATGGAGTCCATGCGCGCCATCGGGGACCAGATGCGAGAGGCGGAAGCCATGGGCGAGGATCAGCCCATTGACTCCCTCTTCAAGGACTTCGACGAGCGCACCGCAGACAAAGCCAACGGCAACGGGACCAACGGCCACAAGAACGGCGACGACGTGGCTGCGAAGCAAGAGATCTTCGAGTCCGGCCGCGGCGGCTTCGGCAAGAGCGAGGACCAGGGAGACATCGAGGGAATCTCCGCCGAGGTACAGGAGGAGATCCACCGCGCAGCCCAGGGCCAGGACCGCTTCGAGTGCGACGTCTGCCGCTACGTGGCGAAGGGTAAGCCCGCGAAGTGTCCTGTCTGCGGCTCCGGTCCCACCCACTTCCACGCCGTGGACGCAGAGATCGCCACCACGACCGGTGACGAGAACCTGAACCTCTCCGAGGTCTACGACGGCCGCGAGCTGCACTGGACCGACGACGCCACGGCCCTCCTCGACTCACTCGAAGAGTGGCAGGAGAAGCGCCGCGTAAAGGCGCGCGTCGAGAAGAGCGCGCTCAAGAAGGGATACACCACGATCACCCGCGAGTACGTCGAGCAACAGTACCGCGAGGAGACGGGCCGCGAAGCACCCGAGATCAAGTCAGACGAGCCGAAGGCCGGCGGCTGCCCCGTCGACCACGCCAAGATGAAGGTCGAGAGCGAGACCGGCGCCAAGTGTCCCATCGACCACACCGCTTTCAAGAAGGCCGGCGCACAGATCCCCGAAGGTGGCTCCAAGGAGTTCACCTGGACCGACGACGCCATCGAGAGGTTGGAGCGCGCGCCCAAGGGCTTCATGCGGAACATCTCGCGCAACATGACCGAAAAACTCGCCCGCGAGCGCGGCGTGACGCACATAGACCTCGCCCTCGTCGACGACTCGCTCGCGGGAGCGCGGACCACGATGGAGGACGTCATAACGGGCAAGGTCTCCATCGCCGACCTCGCAAGGGATACGGGCGAGAAAATAGAAACCGAAAACGGCGAGGCCCCGCACCCGCCGATGACCGTCACGATGGTCTGCACCACCTGCGGCGAGGAACTCGAGGGCGTCCAGCCCCCCGAGGAGTGCCCTGTCTGCGGCGCCCCCGGCGAGGATTTCGAAGCCCGCGAGTTGTAGTTAGCCAGGCGATCAGATAGAGGCCCTGGTCCCGCAAGTCGGGGTCGGGGCCTTCTCTTCAGGAGAAACGATGGCGAAGACCCACAAAGTCACCTTCAAAAAGAGTGGCATCACCATAGATATCGCCGAGGACGAGTACATCCTCGAAGAGGCCGAGGACGCAGGCCTCCACCTCCCCTACGACTGCCGCAGCGGGACGTGTACCACCTGCATCCAGAAGTGCCTGGAAGGTGAGATCGACCAGGACATGGCCTTCGCCATCGGCGAAGAAGAGCTGGATCAGGGTCTGCGCCTCATCTGCATCGGTAGCCCACTATCTGATGTGGTGCTTGACGCCTGATCGGAGTTTGTTCGCTGAGGAGAGCAACAGTCACTGTGGTACGTTAAGCACTTGGTCCGCATAGCAAATGGCTTTCCGCAGAAAGTATCTTTGATCGCCGCCACGATTCCAAAACTTTGAATAGGACTTGCGTAGCAAGGGCAGCACATAGCTAACATCTATCTCTGGAGGAGGTAAAGACCTCAGTGCTTCTGAGAAATATGCCAGGTCTTTGTCCGAGTCCACATCCTCTATATCTTGGTCTTTGATTTTCTGTCGTAACTCCCTCTTCCTAAGAGCCGCTTCAGTGTCCTTTTCGCCGATTATTGTACGGAGTCCGACATCTTCGGTTCTCAACCGGTTCAGCAACTGCTTCTTAGCTGTGTGATTGCCTGGCACACTTTCAATCAACTTGATTGCCTCGGCCCGTGCAAGGCCAGCAATACGAAGATAGTGATAAACTGGCAGAAATCCGGAAGGTTCATAGCAGATTTGCTTGACGTACAAGACGGCTTCGTCTACCACTTCTTGGTGGAGGAACGCTTCAAGTATTTGCTCCGAACGGAGGACCCTTGTTCGGACTAATGTTCGAGTTGGCCTTACCTCACCAGTTGCAAGTACTTCTGCAGTACCTGCAACCTTTATAATTGGTACTCCGTTTGTTTCGCGGAATTCGCCTTCCCGAACAAACTGTAGTTTTGGCAAGAGTTCACGATCAATAACGAATGTTCCCCCACTACCTGTTACGCTCCCGTCCTTCGGATGGAATATCGCCGCGTCTTGTACTCCAACCGAAGCTAGCCTGCGAGGGTGCTTGAGCCACATTTCCTGTTCCTTACGACGTGTTTCGTCGAGGACGACGCGTAGTTCTGGGTACTTGATTTTTTCAGTGCGCCCACCATATCTGTAGTAGATCTCAGCCTCTCGAATAGAATCCCCATAATTAGAGATGGCCACAACTGGTTTCATGTCGGCTGGGTACGCATAAATCAACCCGAATTTTCTTGCACCAATAGTATGCACGTGCATATCCCATAGAATCACGGGGGAGAAGCGTCGATTAAGTGCATCCGTCAAGTCTTTAGCATCCAGACCTTCGAATCTTTCAGGCTTTTTCATACCGTCCAGCGTTCTAGGTTTGTCACCAATGCCGAATACTATGTAGCCGCCATCAGCGTTAGCAAACGCCGCAAGCGTCCGACAATAGCCGTCTATAGCAGGTCCTCTATTAAAGTTTAGCTTGAACTCTATATACTTAGATTCTCTGGTTACCGTGTGCTGCGAATTTCGACTGTCTCGGCGAAAAATGTAGTTCAATCTCTCGAGCGCAAATGGTCCTTCAGGTCCTACAGATGTGTTTAGAGTCTTACTTTTCTTACTAGCCAGAACTACTCCAACGTTAAAATCCTCCTCTACCAACATATCTGTTCTCACCTGAAATCACAAAAACAGCCCACTGTGATAGACATTCACTCACGCATTGGTTCTTCAACACCTACCAGACGACCTCGACGGGGTAGCTTGAGATCTGGTGGTCTGAGCTGAGCAGTGGCATCTCTTCGAGAATGGCCTGCGAGATCAGGATGCGGTCGAAGGGGTCTCGATGGTGCTCAGGCAGATTACGGGTGTGCAACGCGTGGCTGAGGTAGATGGGTAGCGACTGGAAGGCGTTGCGGGAGAGCTGGTCGGGGATGAACCGCTGCAGGTCTTCGGGGACCTCCAGCCTGCCAAGTCCGGCTTTGATGGAGATCTCCCACCCGCTCGCCGCGGAGAAGTACAACTCGTTGCGGCCGTCGCCAATGATCTCCCTTGCCCTGTCGGAGAGCCTGCGGTCGTCGGAGATCCACCACAGGAAAGCATGCGTGTCGAGCAGCGCCCTCACCGCTCGAAGGTCTCCAGGACCTCCTCCGGCAACGGCGCGTCGAAGTCCTCGCCGACTACCACCCGCCCCGACGCGCTACCAGGCTCGCGCCGCTCCGGTCTCTCCCCCGCCGGGACCAGCCGGGCCACAGGCCTGCCGGCCTTGGAGATTACGACCTCCTCACCCTCGCTCACCCGTTCGAGCAACCGCGAGAGATGGGTCTTGGCCTCGTGGATGTTTACCGTCTTCGGCATCCCGTATCATACCTTTCGACGTGTCCTGTTCCATAGATAGTAAACTAAGTCGTGGACTAAGTCCATATCAGTCTCGAAGGGTCAGGCTCTACGGAAGATAAATGACGGCTCATACGAGCTCGGCGGTTATCGGCTTCTTGGAAGACACCCGGTACGGTAGCCGCGCGTTTCTCTGCTTAGGCCAGGCAATACGGACCGGTTGGCGTCGCCATTGATCAGCCGGCACTAACCGCCGCCTCTCGACCTTTCATGCCCAGGGATAGTAACCTCGCTCTGAAGAACGGGGCTCTGCCGCCGGGATTTTCTGCGGTATTAGTAGTCGTGTTATGCGCTTTGGTCTCTGAGGAGGCTCGAGTAGAGGGAAGAGGTCTCAGGAGAAGGGGACATGCCATACTCCTGAGAGAGTATCTGCTCACAGATCCTGTACTGGTTGAGTGCCCTCGCCCTAAGCCCTAGCCTCGCG